>CAVEIP010000111.1:0-6193 GCA_963615935.1 [Ruminococcus] lactaris
AGATAATCCAGATTTGAAGCATCATCTTAGCCATCCTTTGATGCGCAAAATCGTTGAAATGAAAGAACGTAATTTCACCGATGCAGAAAAGTATGACTATGCTCCATTCGACTTCGATGATGCGATGGATTCATATGAGAAGGTACTTGAAATCGCCGGCGAAATTGCAGGTGAGGTAATCGCTCCAAACGCAGAGGATGTTGACCACGAAGGTCCTCACTTGGTCGATGGCCACGTTGAATACGCACAAGGCACAAAGAAGAACTTTGACGCTTGCGTGAAAGCTGGCTTGATGGGCATCTCTCTTCCTCGCCGCTACAACGGTATGAACTTCTCGATGGTGCCTTACATCATGGCTTCTGATATGGTTAGCCGTGCCGATGCTGGTTTCGTCAACATCTGGGGTCTTCAGGACTGTGCTGAGACTATCTACGAATTTGCCGACGAAGATCAGCGCAAGCGTTACCTCCCAAGAGTTTGTGCAGGCGAAACAATGGCTATGGACTTGACTGAGCCTGACGCTGGTAGTGACTTGCAGGCTGTTATGCTCAAGGCTACCTTCAACGAGGCCGACGGCACTTGGCGCCTTAACGGTGTTAAGCGCTTCATCACCAATGGCGACGGACATATCGCATTGGTTTTGGCTCGTTCGGAAGAGGGTACACACGACGGACGTGGCTTGTCAATGTTTATCTACGACCGCAACGATGGTGGCGTGACTGTTCGCCGCATTGAGAACAAGATGGGTATCAAGGGCTCGCCTACATGCGAATTGGTGTTCAAGAACGCCAAGGCTGAATTGTGCGGCTCGCGCAAGTTGGGCTTGATCAAGTATGTCATGGCTCTTATGAATGGCGCACGTCTTGGCATCGCTGCTCAGTCGGTTGGTGTCAGCGAGGCTGCCTATCGCGAGGCTCTTTCTTATGCGCACGACCGTAAGCAGTTTGGCAAGGAAATTATCAAGTTCCCTGCTGTCTATGAGATGATTTCGTTGATGAAGGCAAAACTCGATGCTTCAAGAAGTTTGCTTTACGAAACAACACGTTTCGTTGACGTTTATAAAATCTATGAGGATATCGCCCGCGAGCGTAGCCTCTCTCCAGAAGAGCGTCAGGAAATGAAGAAATACCAGCGCTTGGCTGATGCCTACACTCCAATGGCTAAGGGTATGGGTAGCGAATTCTGTAACCAGAATGCCTACGATGCCATTCAGGTGCACGGCGGTTCTGGCTTCATGAAGGAATATGCCTGCGAGCGCATCTATCGTGACGCGAGAATCACATCAATCTATGAGGGTACAACACAACTCCAGGTTGTGGCAGCAATCCGCCACGTGACCACTGGCTCTTATTTGAACCAAATCAAGGTCTACGAAGAGCAGGAATACAAAGAAGAACTTCTTCCGTTGAAGGAGCGCCTTGTCAAGATGACCGCTCTCTTCGAGGAGGCTCTCAAGACTGTTGTCGACCACAAGGACACTGAGTACACCGATTTCCATGCACGTCGTCTTGTTGAAATGGCTGGACACATCATCATGGGATACCTGCTCCTTGGCGATGCTACACGCAACGACAGTTTCACCAAGTCGGCTCATGTTTATGTAAACTTCGGCGAGGCTGAGGTTGAGAAGAACCACAAGTTCATTGTTTCTTTCAACCTAGAAGAGGTCGAGACTTACAGAAAATAAACAAATAGTCATACAATTTTAAGGAGTACTGCCAGAGAATGGTGGTGCTCCTTACTTTTTGTAGGTTTTTTCGGAAATATTCACCATTTGTAAAGCCTATTTTGCCGTGATGATTTACGATAATTGGGCAATATTGCTTAATTTTGCAAAGATATGGAGATTTTGAAAATAATCATTGCTGGCTTGTCAATCGGCATCCTCATCTCGGCTCCAATGGGACCTATCGGAATGCTGTGCATCCAGCGCACACTAAATAAAGGCAGGGCGTCGGGCTTCTTTACGGGGGTCGGTGCCTCATTTTCTGATTTGTTTTATTGTCTGCTCACGGGGCTTGGCCTCTCGTTTGTGATTAACTTCATCGAGGAGCATCAGATGGCTTTGCAGATATTCGGCAGTTTCGTGTTGTTGGGATTCGGCATCTACATTGCGCGCAAGAATCCATCAAAGATGATGAAATCGCGCGCCGGACTGCCAGTGAAAAATAATTATGTGCAGGATTTGATTACGGGTTTTCTGTTCACTTTCTCCAATCCCTTAATCATATTCCTGATTATCGGTCTTTATGCGCGGTTTAACTTCTTGTCAAACATATCATCGGTCTATGGCTACTTCATTGCGTTCTTGTCGATTATTGTAGGCGCATTGTTGTGGTGGTTTGTGATAACCTATTTTGTGAGCAAGGTGCGTGGCAAGTTCAACGTGCGAAGCATGTGGTTGATCAACATCATCATCGGTAGCCTTATCTGCTTGATGTCGGTAATTGGTATTGGTTTGTCTGTAATTGAAATATTATGATTGAGGAAAAATCATTAAGTGTTTATTATTGTCCGGAGTTGGACGATATGGATATGCAGTCGGTTGCGGCATTTATGGAAGAGCATTGTCCGAAGCATGGAATCAATTGCGTGAATTGGGCTGTCGACTATCCTTACCACCCGATAACTGTCTTTGCGATGGCTTATAGCGAGAAGTATCTTTATGTGGATTTCTTTGTGCGCTGCAACTATCTGCGCGCCGTGAACTACAAGAACAACAGCAGCGTTTGCGAGGACAGTTGTGTGGAAGCCTTCCTGCAAGTGCCAGGCAGCGATGAATATTGGAATTTTGAATTCAACTGCATCGGCGCAATCAATGCTTCTCATCGCACTGACCGCAAGCATCCTACACGGCTGAACGATGAGCAATTGGCATCAGTGAAGCGCTATGCCTCTTGCGGAAATACTCCTTTCCAAGAATTGGAGGGTATGTTTAATTGGGAGTTGGCAATTGCTATTTCTTTCGACTTGATTTGCAACGGTGCGGAAAATAAGCCAACAGAATTGTTCGGAAATCTTTATAAATGCGCCTCGGCAACAAGTATGCCTCACTATCTGAGTTGGGCGCCGATTCTAACTGAAAAGCCAGATTTCCATCGTCCAGAGTTCTTCGGCACATTCGAGTTGGCGTAACTGCTTAGTTCTTGAATGCTGAGTATACTCTAGTCACTTCTTTCACATATTCGACCGTTTGGCGGCCACGGAAATATCCGTAGCGGCACACCTCGTCGTTGTAGTATTCAGGGTTGGACTTCAGCATCAGTGCTTCGCTCACATTGTTGTGCCACACGGTAGGATCTTTGCCGTATTTCTTTGCCAGGGCAATGGCGTCGTAGATATGCGCAATGCCTGAGTTGTAGGCGGCAAGGATGAATTTGATGCGTTCGTCTTTGTCCTTGACGTAGGCCGACAGGATGCGGTTCAAGTCCTTGATGTAGCGCGATGCGGCATAGACGCTATTGTCGGGGTTGGTGATTGATGCGCCTTTGTGGCCATAGTGGGCGGCTGTTGCCGGCATCAGTTGCATCAGTCCTCGCGCTCCTGCCCACGATGTTGCTTCGGGGTCGAAGTGCGACTCCACGAAGGCTTGTGCAGCGAGCAGTTTCCAGTCCCAGCCAATGCTGTGCGCATAGGTTTTGAAGAGATGGTCGTACTCTGAAATCACGCCGTGGTGGATGTCCTTCACGCCGCCGTTTTTGCCTTTGATGGCTTTGCTTTGTTCGAAATAGTGTTGGTAGAGACCTTTCTCCGCTTTTACCACATTGGGGTTTTTCGCCCATTTGTTTACGGCTTCAGCGAGCCACTTGTCATCCTTGCGCACTGCCCATGCCGACTTCTGCGGGAAACTCACAGCAAGACTGATGTCGATGTTGTCGTAGTACGTGTGGTTGAGTTTCGCAATGTCGCTGTCCACCACGGTTAGCGGTATTGCACCCGATGCAACCATTTCGATGAGGTCCTCAGAGATGAGAGTGTCGTTCTTTATTGCGTCAATCTTGATGCCGCCGCCCAACTCATTGTTGAGGTTGTGCATGCGCGACTCGTAGCGGGTGCCTTTCTCCACAACTACGGTTTGTCCCACGAGTTGCGTCACGTCGCTGATTTTGCGTTTGCCGTCAATCTTGGGTTGTATCAGCACCTGATGGTTGATGTTTTCGATGCCGCAGTGCATCACCTCCTTCTTGTATTCCGTAGTCATTGGAATGTTGTAGGCAATGATGTCGATTTTGGCGGAGTCGAGCAGGTTGAGTAGGGATGCCAAGTTGTGCATCACCTTGAATTTGATGTGCGTATGGTTGTCCTTCGCAAACTTCTGGATTAGGTCGTAGTGATAACCCATCAAGTTGCCTTTGTAAAGGAAGTAGGATGTCGGGCTATAGAGAGTGCCCACAACGATTGTGTCGTGCAGACGCTGTGCCAGCGAGTCGACCGGTGTAGCCTCTGCGCTCTTTTTCCCACAACCAATGTTTGCCATGCTTAGAAATAGAGCGATAAGCAAACAAATGGTTATGGAGAGCCTTTTCATCTTGCGGACGATTAATATTCAAATGTGCCAAACTCCGACTTGATGGTCAGTTTGTTGGCTGGAGCGTCTTCTACGCGGCCCACGATGCGTGCGTCAATGTCAAACGATTTGGCAACATCGATGACTGTCTGCGCATCTTCTGGCGATACATAGACCTCCATGCGGTGACCCATGTTGAACACCTTGTACATCTCTTTCCAATCGGTGCCCGACTGCTCTTGGATGATGCGGAACAATGGCGGAACAGGGAACAGGTCGTCCTTGATTACGTGCTTGTTTTCAACGAAGTGCATTACCTTGGTCTGTGCGCCACCGCTGCAGTGCACCATACCGTGGATGCGCGGACGGATGAGGTCGAGCAGTTTCTTGATTACAGGGGCGTAGGTGCGGGTAGGTGAGAGCACCAACTGTCCTGCTGTAAGGCCTGTTTCTTCAACCTTGTCGGTGAGTTTCAAGCCGCCTGAATAGATGAGTTCGTCGGGAACGCTCTTGTCGTAGGTTTCAGGATATTTCTCTGCGAGATATTTAGCAAACACGTCGTGGCGGGCTGATGTCAATCCGTTGCTGCCCATACCGCCGTTGTATTCGTGCTCGTAACTTGCTTTGCCAAACGAAGCCATACCCACGATGACGTCGCCACCAGCGATGTTGGCGTTGTTCACCACATCGGCACGGCGCATGCGGCAAGTCACGGTGCTGTCTACGATAATTGTGCGCACGAGGTCGCCCACATCGGCTGTCTCGCCGCCAGTGCTATAGATGCCCACGCCGAGTTCGCGCAGTTCAGCGAGGAGTTCCTCGGTTCCGTTGATGATAGCCGCGATAACCTCACCTGGGATGAGAAGTTTGTTGCGGCCGATTGTCGACGACAGGAGAATGTTGTCGGTGGCTCCGACACAAAGAAGGTCGTCGATGTTCATGATAAGCGCATCTTGAGCAATGCCTTTCCAAACGCTCAAGTCGCCGGTTTCTTTCCAGTAGGCGTAGGCTAACGATGATTTAGTGCCAGCGCCGTCGGCATGCATGATGTTGCAATACTCACTGTCGCCGCATAGTATGTCGGGGATTATTTTGCAGAATGCCTTTGGATATAGTCCTTTGTCGACATTCTTGATTGCGTTGTGCACGTCTTCTTTCGATGCGGATACTCCGCGAAGGTCATATCGTTGATTGCTCATTATGATTGGTTTTTATCAGATTGCGAAATATATGTATAGCAGTACTGCGGGAATCACGAGCAGCAGACTGTCGATACGGTCGAGGATGCCGCCGTGCCCGGGAAGAATGCGCCCTGAGTCCTTTACGGCCACTGAGCGTTTTATCATTGACTCAATCAGGTCGCCCCACGTTGAGAACAGTGCTACAACTATCGAGAGCCCAACCCATTGGGTGATTGTAAATTCGTTGAAATATGTGCAGAAATAGGCACCGATAATCACGGCGGAGACGATTGTGAAAATCATGCCGCCCCAAAATCCTTCCCACGACTTTTTGGGAGAGATGCGCTCGAAAAGGCGGTGACGGCCAAGCAGCGAGCCCACGCAGTAGGCGCCGGTATCGTTGACCCAAATGAAAATCAGGCATGCCAGCAGTGTTGTGTGTCCGTTGGCTTCAAAGTAGAGGCGGTTCATAAGCGACATCGGTAAGACTATGTAAAGCACTGAT
>CAVEIP010000112.1:0-6074 GCA_963615935.1 [Ruminococcus] lactaris
GCGCATAGAGATACAGCGCCTCGGTGGCAATGTCCATCACGAATTTTTGGTTTGGATGATGGTTGATTGCCTTCATCAGCGCCAAGCGGTCAACAATCATGATGATGATCACGCGGATGTTTTCAGCAAACGCCATCATCAGTTTGCTGAAATTCTCGTCGCGCTGGGTAGAGTGGCGCTTATAGAGTTCGGAAATCTTCTTCAGTCCTTTCGTTATGGAGCAGATGTCCTCGCCAAAGTCTTCCTTCACCGCCGACAGTGGATAGTAGTCGTCGGAACAGAGATGATAGAGTAGGGTGGCGATAATCATGTTTTTGTCGGCACCCACATATTGTGAAATGAGAAGCGCTGTGTTAAGATGGCGCACCGATGGATTGATGCCATACTTGTCGCGTCGGGCCATGCCCGCCTCGATGCCGCCTTTAAGTATCTTCTCAATTTTTTTTGTCTCTTCGAATGTCAGATCTCCGGCAAGCGAATGCCTTAAAGACCTATATGCTTCAATAACAAAAAGCCGCTCTTTTTCGGTATAATATGCTTCCATTTTATCTAATTCCATAATTCTTTTCAAACTTACGAATTTTTTGCCTATTTGTGAACGGATTTAGATTAAAAATTAGTAAGTTTGGGATGCCTAATAAAACAAATTATTCAAGACTATGTTTACAAAACACGATTTACAACAAATTGAAGACCATAATCTGACCGTCGAACAAGTTGAGCATCAATTGAATGACTTTAAAAATGGGTTCCCGTTTCTGAAGTTGGTTGGTGCGGCTACTATTGGTAACGGAGTCATGAAACTGGACGAAGACAAGGAGTCGGAACTTATCGGCGAATGGGAAAATTATCTGGCTGGGGGTGGCGACATCCTTAAGTTCGTCCCAGCATCGGGCGCTGCCAGCCGAATGTTCAAGAAACTCTATGAGTTCCTCGACTCCGATGATGCTGCTCCCGCGGGCGATTTCGTTGACAAGTTCTTCGCTCAAATCCATAATTTCGCGTTCTTTGAGGCATTGGATGCCAAGATTAAGCAATGCGAAGGAGCTGGTATCGACGAGTTGGTTGCCGTTGGAAAAAAGAAGGTGGTGGTTGACTATCTGCTTAATGCCAAAGGCTTGAACTACGGCAATTTACCGAAGGCTCTTCTTCAATTCCATAAGAATGGGACTGATGTGCATACGGCATTGGCTGAGCACCTCGAGGAAGGCGCCCAATATGCAAAAGGTGGCGGCGGAAGAGTGAAGGTGCATTTCACTGTTTCTGAGAACCATAAGACGCTTTTCGCTGAGGAATTGGAAAAGACTTTGCCTTTGATGGAAAAGAAGTTCGGCACTCACTACGACGTGTCGATGTCGACACAAAAATCGTCGACCGACACGATTGCTGTAAATAAGGACAACACGCCATATCGCGAGGACGGCAAACTTCTGTTCCGCCCAGGTGGCCACGGCGCTTTGATTGCAAACCTCAACGAGATAGACTCCGATGTGGTATTTATCAAGAATATAGACAATGTAGTGCCCAACGCTAATAGAGCCAAGACTATCCGCTACAAAAAAGTTATCGGAGGCTTGTTGATTCAGACTCAAAAGCAAATCGACAAATATCTGAAACTGCTCAATAGCGGTGACTACACGATGGATCAGGTGTTGGAGATTGTGCGGTTCTTGCAGCGACAACTTTGTGTGAGAAACGAGGATACCAAGCATCTGGAGGATTCCGAATTGGTGGTCTATCTTAAAGCGAAACTCAACCGACCTATCCGTGTGTGCGGCGTCGTTAAAAACGACGGAGAGCCAGGTGGCGGTCCGTATATCGCCTACAGCCAGGACGGAACAACGGCTCCTCAGATATTGGAAAGTTCACAGATCGACTCCAACGACAAGCGCTCGGTTGAACTGATGACCGCAGCGACCCATTTCAATCCAGTGGATTTGGTTTGCTTCATCAAGGATGTGGACGGAGACAAGTTTGACTTGACGAAATTTGTCGACCCGAAGACAGGATTTATTTCGGAGAAGTCTAAATCTGGGCATGAAATCAAGGCTCTCGAATTGCCGGGTCTTTGGAACGGCGCAATGAGCGATTGGAACACAATCTTTGTGGAAGTTCCTGCCGAAACGTTCAACCCTGTCAAGACCGTCAACGACTTGTTGCGAAAAGCGCATCAAGGCTGAATGTAACTGATATAAAAGGCGTTGCAAAAAACATGTTGTAAAGCATGCTAAAATAATCGGTAGAATATTTGGTAAATAAATAATTAGTGTCTAAATTTATGACATCGAATTAAACAACAGAATTTCTAACAATTAAAATTATAGTATCATGACGAAGACTATTTCATTTAACGAGCTGAGAAGAATAAAAGATTGCTTGCCTGACGGTTCTATGCACAAGATTGCAGACCGTCTGAATGTCAACGTACAAACTGTAAGAAATTATTTTGGTGGCACCAACTATTCCTTCGGAAAGAACTGCGGACTCCATATTGAGCCGGGACCTGACGGAGGAATTGTAGTTTTGGACGACACTCAAATTTATGATATGGCTTTGGAAATATTGCAAGAGCATAACGAAGAGGCTGAAAAATAATTTTGTTGACGATAAAAAAGCGTCGGTTGAACTGATTGTCCAACCGACGCTTTTTTATTGTCGATTTTACCGTTTAGATGTCCTCGGGCACTACTTCATCGGTCAGCGCCAAGTCGAGCACTTCCTTGATTGATGACACATAGTGGAACGTGACACCTTTAAGATATATAGGCTTGATTTCCTCAATGTCCTTCTTGTTTTCTTTCGACAGGATGATGTCGGAGATGCCGGCTCTCTTGGCAGCCAAAATTTTCTCTTTGATTCCGCCAACGGGCAGCACTTTGCCGCGGAGAGTGATTTCACCAGTCATGGCGATGTGGTCCTTCACCTTGCGACGGGTGAATGTTGACGCGAGCGATGTAGCCATTGTCACGCCAGCCGATGGACCATCTTTTGGAATTGCGCCTTCAGGAACGTGGATATGCACATTGCAGTTGTCGAAAGCCTCGTCAGCGATGCCGAATTTTTTGTTGTTGGCTTTTAGATACTGAAGCGCAATCACTGCTGACTCCTTCATCACGTCGCCAAGGTTTCCCGTAAGCGTGAGTTTCTCGCCTTTGCTCTTTGACAGCGATGACTCGATGAAGAGAATTTCGCCACCAACAGCCGTCCATGCCAATCCTGTGACAACACCAATCTGGTCGTTGCCTTCATATTTATCAGATGTATATTCTACTGGGCCGAGGTATTCTTTCAGCATCTCCGGCGATATGGTTTTCGTAAACTCTTTGCCGCTGGCCTTGAGTCGTGCAATGCGACGAAGCACTTTGGCAATCTTCTTTTCCAGTTGGCGCACGCCCGACTCACGGGTGTACGACTCGACAATCTTCACAAGAGTTTTTTTAGGGAACGTAATGTCCTTTTTGTCGAATCCGTGTTCTTCCAACTGCTTAGGCACAAGGAATTTCTTGGCAATCTCGACTTTCTCCTCGAGAATGTAGCCAGTAACGTCGATCAACTCCATGCGGTCGAGCAGCGGTTGCGACAATGTTGATAACGTGTTGGCAGTGGCAATAAACATCACGTGCGACAAATCGTAGTCGATGTCTACGTAGTTGTCGTGGAAATGGCTGTTCTGCTCAGGGTCGAGCACCTCAAGCAATGCCGATGATGGGTCGCCCTTAAAGTCCTGTCCGAGTTTGTCGATTTCGTCGAGCACAAACACTGGGTTTGACGAGCCGCTCTTGATGAGCCCTTGAATTACTCGTCCAGGCATTGCGCCGATGTAGGTCTTGCGGTGGCCGCGGATTTCTGCCTCGTCGTGCAGACCGCCTAATGACATTCTGACATATTTGCGGTGCAGCGCATCGGCAATCGACTTGCCCAACGATGTTTTTCCGACTCCCGGAGGACCGTAAAGACACAAAATAGGCGCTTTCATGTCGCCTCTCAGTTTCAGCACAGCCAAGTGTTCGAGGATGCGGTCCTTTACATTGTCGAGCCCAAAGTGATCCTTGTTGAGTTGCTTCTCTGCATTGTCGAGGTCGAAATTGTCTTCCGAATATTCGCCCCACGGCAAGTCCAGAAGAGTCTCTATATAATTGTATTGCACGGAGAAATCGGGCGATTGAGGCTGCAGTCGCTCCAATTTCTTTATCTCCTTTTCAAAAGCAGCAAGCACTTCGTCCGACCATTTCTTTTTCTCAGCACGCTTGTATAAGTCGTTGATTTCCTGCTCTTCCGTGTCGCCAAGTTCATCTTGGATTGTGCGGATTTGCTGTTGAAGGAAGTGGGTGCGCTGTTGCTCGGAAATGTCTTTCTGAGTCTTCGACTCAATGTCGGCGCGGATGTCGACCAATTTCGCCTCTCTGTTCATGTACATAAACAGTGAGTAGGCGCGTTGCTTGATTGACGGGTTCGACAGCAATTTCTGTTTCACGTTTGTCTCCAACGGCGAGTTGGCGCAAAGGAAATTGACCAGATGCACTGGATTGTCGATGTTTTTGACAGCGAAGGTCAATTCCTGCATCTTGTTGCCAAGTTTGTCGAGCATCTTCAGTGTGGTGTCGCGCAAACTTGACACGAGTACGCGGAACTCCTGGTCGTTTTCGTCGGGGAAAACTTCGTCGACAGGCGTTATCTGTCCCTTCAGATAGGGTGATGTGGTTGTTATGTGTTCCAACTGGAACGGGTATTTGCCCTGAAGGATTACGTTTGTCGAGTTGTCAGGGAATTCCAACACCTTTATAATCTCTGCCACAACACCGATAGGGTATAGGTCAGTTTCGCACGGATCGTCTACCTCCGGGTCTTTTTGGCAGATTACACCAATTGGCATCTTCTCCTTCTGCGCCTGCTTGATGAGTTTGAGCGACTTCTGCCGGCCTACGGCAATCGGTATTGCAACGTCGGGGAACAGCACCATGTCCCGGAGTGCCAAAATTGGCACATCGGATGTAAATTCCTGTCTGTCTATATCTTGTGCAGCGTCATCGTTGGTCTTTATGTCTGTAAAAATTGAACATATCTGAGGACTTGTTTCCTCGTTTACCAACTTGCTGTCTGTGAAATCAATCATTTGCTATCAGTTTTTTATTAGCGTATTAGCAAAAAAAATGCCAAACTATCGATTAAAGAAAACCGGAACATTTTGTCGCTGTTGCGAATGTTCCGGCTTTGGTTGTTATTGACAAAAAATTTCAGTCAATTGCTGATTTGTTGGATTAATAGCAACAATCTTACCCTCTTTGTTCAGTAAGAAACTATTGAATCCGCTCTCAAGGTGATAGTCTTTATACACTTCAGAATTTCTACCACCATCATCATGAAATTGCGACTCTGATGCAAGTTGGTCAACCTTCAGGATTTCCTTGTAGAGTTTTTCGCTATTGTCGAAATTCACCGAAATGAAATCCGCGCGAGAAATTCCGCTTTTAAAGAATCGGTCGTATTGGATGTTTCTAATACGAGAAGAAGCATTGCTCGACGACCAAAAATTGACTAACACATAATTTCCTCTTTTGTCGCTCAACTTTGTCTGCTTTCCAGCATTTGCTATTTCAAAGTTTGGAGCGAAAGAATCGATATTAACATTTACATCATAGCCATTGTAGGCAGAGGTAAATACCAATAAAAGAGCAATTGTCGCAATTGTTTTTAATGTTTTCCTCATTAATTAAAATTATAGTTCATACTAATGACTTTCTTGGGAGTCCACCTGAGACAAGCCACTGCCGATTTTCGGCTAAGAGAAATCTCTATTTCTCCTTAATTCTAAATTCTGGGTGCAAAGGTAATGAAAAAAATCGTTGATACAAAACGATTTAGGTTTTCGGGCGCTCTCGCGGCGCTCTTCAGCGTGCCGCGATTCCTTTGTTAAAAGGGGGTGCGCGAGATTTGTTAAATTTTGAAAATCGTGGTTTCTGTCGTAGCAAATTGGTGCGTTTTCAGTCGCAGGTCATGGACGGAGGTACACTAAATTTTCGTAACTTTGCAGAAATTGGAAAAAGTTTAATGTGATTTTTTATCCGTAATTGAAT
>CAVEIP010000113.1:0-5988 GCA_963615935.1 [Ruminococcus] lactaris
ACACTAAAGAATACCGCGACTTCCGCGAATTTCAAGAATTCCGACAGTACAAGGCAAACCAACGGAAAGCCCAGTTCAAGTCGAAATTTTCCGACGACGGGAAATTGCAACCGCAAGACAAAGAGATTGAAGACGCTGTGCTCGGAGCACTCATGCTTGAGCGCGACGCATACGCAATGGTATGCGACCTGATAAAGGCAGAGTCGTTCTACGACCCAGCCAACCAAAAGATTTACGCAGCCATCAACACCCTCGGCATCAACCAGCAGCCAATCGACATGCTCACCGTGACGCAGCAACTGCGCGCCGACGGCACACTCGATGAGGTCGGCGGCCCAATGCACATCTCCGAACTCACCGCCAATGTGGCATCAGCAGCCCACATTGAATACCACGCCCGCATCGTAGCGCA
This sequence comes from [Ruminococcus] lactaris, assembly GCA_963615935.1. Lineage (GTDB taxonomy): Bacteria > Bacteroidota > Bacteroidia > Bacteroidales > Muribaculaceae > Limisoma. The sequence continues at coordinate 413 of CAVEIP010000113.1, forward strand.
GAAATATCTCGCCCGCCGACTCATCACCTTCTGCTCGCAGATTGAACAGAAAGCCTTCGATGAGTCGTACGACGTAGACGACCTACTTCAAGAAGCCGAGGGCAAACTCTTCGAGATATCGCAGGGCAACCTCAAAAAAGAATATACGCAAATCGACCCCGTGCTCAACACCGCCCTCACACAGATTGAACAGGCATCGAAGCGAGAAGACGGCTTGAGCGGTATCCGCACAGGCTTCGACGACCTCGACAAACTTACATCCGGTTGGCAAAACTCCGACCTTATCATCATCGCCGCCCGCCCGGCGATGGGTAAGACTGCATTCGTGCTGTCAATGGCGAAAAACATGGCGCTCGACTACAAAACCCCTGTGGCCATATTCTCGCTTGAGATGTCAAATCTTCAACTTGTGAACCGTCTTATCTCCAACGTGTGCGAAATCGAAAGTGAAAAAATCAAGAGCGGACGACTAAACGCCATGGAATGGGAACAACTCAACTTCCGCATCCGTAGCCTCTACGAGATTCCACTGTATGTCGACGACTCCCCATCTCTGTCGGTGTTTGAACTCCGCACCAAGGCACGCCGACTCGTCAAGGAACACGGCGTGAAGATTATCATCATCGACTACCTCCAACTCATGAATGCCACCGGCATGAAGTTCGGCAGCCGCGAGCAGGAGGTCAGCACCATATCCCGAAATCTCAAGCAGTTGGCAAAAGAGCTGAACATCCCAATCATTGCACTTTCGCAGCTTAGCCGTAAGGTAGAAGAGCGCAACGACGGCAACAAGCGTCCGCAGCTGTCCGACCTCCGCGAGTCGGGAGCCATCGAGCAGGATGCCGACATCGTTTGCTTCATCCACCGTCCAGAATACTATACCCGTTCGGGCACAGATGCCGAAGGCCGCAACATCAAGGGCATGGCAGAGTTTATCATTGCCAAGCACCGTAGCGGTTCGGTCGATGACGTAGAAATGACCTTCGTGGGTCGCTTTGCCCGCTTCCAGAACCGCACCGAGGGCGACTATCGTACTATCGACTCGCAGATTAACGGCAGCGAGGTGCCGCCGACCTCCGACAACGGTCTTGACCAAATCGACACATCGGCATTCCTGATGAACGACAACGCCCTCCCTGGTCCTAACCCCGACTTCCTCAAAGAAGACTAATGCAGAGGCGGCATACCTATTGCCAATTTGGATTGTTTTTGCTTAATTTGTATCCTTAATAATTGAAACGATGAAGAAATATGCAATAATAGTGGCTGGTGGAACTGGCACAAGATTCGGTTCTACCCTTCCCAAACAATTTGTGCACCTTTGTGGAATGCCGATTCTGATGCGCACCATCAAGGCTTTTCACGACAACGACCCGTCGACAAGCATAATCGTGGCATTACCAACGGAATTCATGTCGCTGTGGGGCGACCTTTGCGCATCGCACAATTTCTCCATCGAGCATAAAATCGTTGAAGGCGGAGCAAACCGCTTTGAGTCGGTGCGCAATGCACTGTTTTCCATCAACGAGACCGAATGCCTTGTGGCAGTACACGACGGCGCTCGCCCATTAGTCAGCGATGAAGTAATTACGACAAGTTTCGACACGGCAGAGCGATGCGGCACCGCAGTGCCTGTCATCCCCGTAACCGACAGCATCCGTGTGCTTGACCGCAACGGCAGCCACAACGTGAGCCGCGACTCCCTTGTGGCGGTACAAACGCCGCAGACGTTCCGCATCGAGATACTTAAGGACGCTTATTCAGCAGCCTATAGTCCGCTCTTCACCGACGACGCGTCGGTGGTGGAATTCCGTGGCACAAAAATAAACCTCTACCCCGGCGATGAGCGCAACATCAAGATAACTCATCCGATGGACATCAAGACAGCCGAATGGATTCTATCTGTGGGTAAAAATGAGGCTTGACCAATTAGACATTACATATCTTATAGGAGTAGGTCCGAAACGTGCCGAATTGCTGGCCGAGCAATTGAAAATCCACACATTCTACGACCTGCTCTACTATTTTCCGTTCCGTTACGTAGACCGCAGCCGCATCTACAAAATCAGCGAATTGGAGTACGACATGCCGTATGTGCAGCTCAAGGGGCGCTTCGTTTCGATGAACATTGTCGGCGAGGGCGCAAAACGACGAGTCAACGGCCTATTCAGCGACGGGACTGGCACAATCGACATAGTGTGGTTCAACCGCGTGAAATACATCTCCGAGCATTACCACACCGGAGTCGAATATATCGTCTTCGGCAAGCCATCTGTGTTCAACGGCCGCCACAATATTGTCCATCCAGAAATCGAGGCAGCAACGGCTGGTAATGAGCCTCACGGACTGCGAGGAGTGTACAATCTGACTGAGAAGCTCCGCAATCGAGCCTTTTCGTCGAAGACATTCCAAACACTAATTGGCAACCTTCTTGCCAAAACGCCCAACATCCCTGAGACATTACCACAGACAGTAGTAAGCAAATACCATCTGCTACCACTGCGAGACGCGTTGGAAAACATACACTTCCCGAAATCAATAGATTTGATGCAAAAAGCCAAATTGAGGCTTAAATTCGAGGAACTATTCTACATCCAACTCAACATACTCCGCTACGCAAAAAACCGCAGCGAAAAGCAAAAAGGAGTGGTTTTCGCCCATATCGGGGACTTTTTCAACCGCTTCTATAAATATGTATTACCCTTTCCGCTTACTGGAGCGCAAAAACGCGTGCTTCGAGAAATCCGCGCTGATGTGGGTAGCGGCAGACAAATGAACCGACTGCTTCAGGGTGATGTGGGTAGCGGCAAGACCATCGTGGCACTGATGTCAGCGCTGATGGCCGTCGACAATGGATTCCAAACATGCTTGATGGCACCGACCGAGATTCTTGCAACGCAGCACTACGAATCGCTGAGCACAATGGCCGGCAAAATCGGCGTGGGTATAGCACTTCTGACAGGCTCGACAAAAAAGAAACAACGCGATGAGATTCATGCTGGTCTGATGGACGGCTCAATCCACATCCTGATTGGCACGCATGCCGTGATCGAAGACAATGTGGAATTCCGACGTCTCGGACTCGTGATTATCGATGAGCAGCACCGGTTTGGCGTTGCCCAGCGCGCACGGCTATGGAAGAAGAGCGTCATCCCGCCACATGTGCTCGTAATGACAGCAACCCCTATTCCCCGCACACTCGCCATGACTGTGTACGGCGACCTTGACGTATCGGTGATAGATGAGTTGCCGCCAGGCCGCAAACCGATACAGACACTGCTCCGCTATGAGAATAACCGCGAATGGACAAACCGCCTCATCGGCAGAGAACTCAACATCGGCCGTCAGGCGTATATCGTCTACCCTCTCATTCAAGAAAACGACAAGCTCGAACTGAAAGCGCTCGAAGACGGCTACGAATATATAAAGGAAACATTTCCACATTATAAGGTCAGTTTTGTGCACGGCAAAATGCGCCCCGCAGAGAAGGACTACCAGATGCAGATGTTTGTCAGTGGCGAAACCCGCATACTCGTTGCGACGACAGTGATTGAGGTGGGTGTAAACGTACCGAATGCATCGGTTATGGTCATCGAGAATGCAGAACGCTTCGGGCTGTCACAACTGCATCAATTGCGCGGACGCGTGGGCCGCGGCGCCGACCAATCTTATTGCATACTCATGTCGAAACCCAACATTGCCAAAGACTCCCGCAAACGACTTGAGATAATGACAGAAACAACTGACGGCTTTCGCATTGCCGAAGCCGATATGCAGCTGCGCGGGCCAGGCGACATTGAAGGCACCATGCAGAGCGGCATCGCCTTCAACCTGCGCATTGCCAACCTTGGCAGCGACGGACAGATACTCAACATAGCCCGCGAGGCAGCGGAGGCAATACTCTCTACCGACCCGCGTCTCGAGTTACCATCAAACCGCATTCTTGCCGAGCAACTCAGCATTCATTTCGACAAAAAAATCGATTGGAGCAACATTAGTTAGCCCAGAAAATCACTTTTGTTTCGACTCTCGGCAGTAATGCCAGATGAAAGAAAGTGTTAGTTTAAATCGCCATTTTTAAGAAAAAATAGTGCTAAATCGGCAGAGTTTATCACAAATAATGTGAAAATCAGCAGATTTACCGCTGATTATATTTTGAAGTTTAAATTCAAATTCTTAACTTTGGGGAGTCGAATTAATTAAACAGTGTCGCACATATGGAAAAAACGTTAGTTTTACTGAAGCCGAGCGCAGTGCTCAGAGGTCTTGCAGGAGAGGTTATCTCCCGTTTCGAAAAGAAAGGACTTGTTATTATCGGTATGAAAATGATGAAACTTTCTGATGAGATTTTGGCAGAGCACTATTCGCATTTGGCAGACAAACCGTTTTTCCCATTAATCGTTAATTCGATGCAAGCATCTCCAGTTGTTGCAATGTGCCTTAAAGGCTTGGATGCCGTAAATGTGGTTCGCAAAATGACTGGCGCAACAAAAGGACGCAACGCTGAGTTAGGCACCATCCGTGGTGACCTCTGCATGAGCGGACAGCAAAACATTGTTCATGCATCCGACTCTGTGGAAAATGCAGAAATCGAAATTCGCCGATTCTTTAAACCTGAAGAGCTTTGCGACTACGACACTCCAATAATTAAGATGCTCTACGCAGACGACGAAATTTAAAAATCACTAACAGCAAACCGAAAAACAGAACATCGAGACGATGACGATAAACAGAATAACAAAACTGATAGGCATAGGCGCATTTCTCTGCTGCACGCTACCAATAGCTGCGCAGAAATTGCGTTCTGTTTCTGCCCATAGCAATATGCACCAAAACTTGATAGCATCCCAACGCGACGTTAGCGATCAAATCAAGGTTAAGGAGACACAAGAATTTATGGATGAGCTCTTGAAAGACGAACAAGAGCCAGAAATCGATATCTACACTGAAGGTTGGAACAGTAACCTCGTCAACCCGTATGCACATCAAGTTGTGCCAAACAACGTGCGTATCGACGTTTCTGACTATGCAATGCCTGTTCCGGGATTCATCACCTCACCATACGGCTATCGTCCTCGATTCAAACGCCAGCACAAAGGCGTAGACTTGAAGCTCAACGTCGGCGACACCGTAAGAGCAGCATTTGCCGGCAAGGTGCGCTTGACTCGTTTCGAGCGCGGTGGATACGGATACTACGTGATTCTCCGCCATGCCAATGGTTTGGAAACAGTTTACGGACACCTCTCCCGCTTCCTTGTGAAGCCGAACCAGGAAGTAAAGGTTGGCGACCCCATAGCACTTGGTGGCAGCACTGGTCGTAGCACTGGTCCTCACTTGCATTTCGAGACTCGCTTCATGGGTTATGCAATCAACCCTTGCGCAATCTTCGACTTTGCTAACCAGACAACCCACACCGACACGTACACCTTCAACAAAGGTACATACACCCAAGCGCGCAACTATGCGCCAAGCAGCAGTGTGGCTTATGCCGAGAAAGCAAGCAAACAAGAGAATGCTTACACGGATGGCTCTCGAGAGACATATCGCGTGAAGAAAGGCGACACCCTATCATCAAT
>CAVEIP010000114.1:0-5936 GCA_963615935.1 [Ruminococcus] lactaris
GATGTGTACATCACCAAACTGCGCAAGCACCTTAAAGATGACCCTTCAATCGAGATTATCAACATCCACGGCAAGGGATACAAACTCATTGCGCCGGATGTTGAAGCCAAGGCAAAATAAAGAAAGTTTATAGTGACTGCGTGCAAGGCGGTGCCATTATCGGCGTCGCCTTGCACTTTTTATGGTTTTATTGCTTATTATTGGCTACGATGTAGTAATTTTGTATAAAATAGGTGTATCCTAAAATAGTAGAAAGTATGAAAATCTTGTTTGGCATATATCAATGGTGCATTGCCGCCCCGATTTTACTGGTGTTGACAATCATAACCGCTTTGTTGACAATCCTGTTCAGCCTTCTCGGCATGAGTCGCCGTGGCGGGTACTATCCCGCTCATTTTTGGTCGAAGATGTGGTGCATTTTGCTGTTTGTCAAGATTGAGGTGAAAGGCCGTGAGAATATCGACAAGGATACGTCCTATGTGTTTGTCGCCAACCATCAGGGCGCTTACGACATCTTCCTCGTTTATGGCTATCTTAACCACAACTTCAAGTGGATGATGAAGAAGAGCCTTGAGAAAATTCCGTTTGTGGGCACTGCTTGCCGCATATCCAAACACATAATGGTCGACCGTTCGTCGGCTTCTGCCATTCAGGAAACAATGAAAAGTGCCAAGCGGATTCTGAGAGAGGGCATGTCGCTCGTGGTGTTCCCTGAGGGCTCGCGCACTCCCGACGGTAAACTCCATAAATTCAAGCGCGGCGCATTCTCGCTGGCTTCAGAGTTCGGACTACCTATTGTGCCGCTCACCATTGAAGGCTCTTTCGACGTGATGCCTAAAAGCACTTTTAATATCACCCCAGGAAAGATTTCGTTGACAATCCACAAGCCGATTTATTTCGACAACAAGGGTATGGACTTGAACGTTTTGACTGAGGACTTGCGTCAAAAGAGTTACGAGGTGATTAAAAACTCTTTGCCGGAATAGTAGGTTATGCAGTTATTTAAGCGCTTTTTGCTTTTGTGTCTTTTGTCGGCGTTGTGTGTCGGCAAACTCTTCGCGCAGGAGATACCGCCCGAATTTCAAACCGAGGATGAGATAGCAATCACGTCTGCCGACTCTATCGCCGAGCCTGTGCAAGCATTGGCTGTCGATTCCGTGCAGAAGCGCGTCAATATTATACAAAAAATCAGCAACTATTTTAAGAATTCCAACCATTTCGACCCTTCGAAAAAAATCGATTTCGGCATTATTGGCGGACCGTTTTATTCGTCGGCCACTGGTGTGGGCATCGGTTTGATGGCGTCGGGAATCTATCGCACAGACCGTAGCGACGAGTCGCTGCCACTGTCCAACATGTCGATTTTCGCCAACATATCAACCACGGGTATGATGACTGTTGGAGCAAAGGGTACAAACATTTTCCCGCACGAGCGCTACAAGTTGGACTATAATTTGTCGTTCTACACTTTCCCCTCGAAAATCTGGGGCATCGGTTACGATGCTGCCAACAACAAAGCGAACGAGCAGAAATATTCACGCATAAAGTTTGAGGCAAAGCCGCGTTTCTTGTTTCGCGTGTTTGAAAACGCATATATCGGTCCAGTCGTCAACTTCCAGTATGTGAAAATGACAAGCCTCAAGGATGAAGTAATTGCCCTTGTAGGCACCGACGAAACAAACTTCATGTCGCTGGGTGCTGGTCTGTCTCTTAACTATGATTCGCGCGATGTGGTGACAAACGCTTCGCGTGGGTGGTTGTTTCAACTCGACCAACTGTTCATGCCTGCATTTCTAGGCAATGATCACAAATATATTATGACCGACCTGACTGTCTGCACCTACAAGCGGGCTTGGAAGGGTGCCATAATTGCCGGCGAGTTACACTCGCAACTCAACTTTCAGGATGTGCCGTGGCCAATGATGGCGTATGTTGGCGGTCCGTTCCGCATGCGCGGCTACTACGAAGGTCGCTACCGCGACAAGAGTATCGTGGAGATGCAATTGGAACTGCGTCAGCACATCTGGCGCCGCAACGGCATCGCGGTGTGGGTGGCTGCTGCCAATGTTTTCCCGGAATTCGACCAGATGAGGTGGCGCAAGACTCTTCTCAACTGTGGCGTGGGTTATCGTTGGGCATTTAAGGAAAATGTGAATGTGCGGTTTGACATTGGTGCAACGAAAAACGGAATCGGATTTGCTTTTAATGTCAATGAAGCGTTCTGATTGACGTGCTGAATTGTTAGATTGGCAATAAAAACGTAATTTTGCATAAATTTTAATAAGCGGATGCTACGATTGAAAAAACTATACGGCTTCATGTTGCAGGGGTTCTTGCCCTTGTTTATGATGACATTCTGTATATGTCTCTTTATCGTGTTGATGCAGTTCCTTTGGCGTTTTATCGACGACCTCGTGGGCAAGGGCCTTGAAATGTCGGTCGTGGCGGAACTTTTCTTTTATGCGGCTCTCACGATGGTGCCGATGGCGTTGCCTTTGTCCATTCTTTTGGCGTCGCTGATGCTGTTTGGTAATCTCGGCGAGCGCTTCGAACTCACGGCGATGAAAGCCTCCGGAGTGTCGCTGCTCAAGTCGATGCGACCTTTGATGGTGCTTATCTGCCTCGTGGCGGTCGGCGCATTTTTCTTCCAAAACGATGTGTTGCCGAAGGCGCAGGTGAAGATGTGGACGTTGGTGTTTTCTGTGCGCCAAAAATCTCCAGAACTTGATATACCCGAAGGGGTTTTCTATGATCAAATTAGCGGCTATTCGGTGTTTGTAAAGCAGAAAAACCGTGAGAACGGACGCCTTTACGACTTGATGATCTACGATGTGTCGCAGGGATTCAACAACTCGAGCATAATCCTCGCCGATTCTGGAAAACTGAGTTTTACGAAGGACAAGCGACACCTTTTCCTGAAATTGTGGCAAGGCGAACAGTTTGAGAATTTGCGCGACCAGCAGGTGGCAAGCGCGGGCGCTCCTTATCGGCGTGAGTCGTTCTCGAGCAAGGATATTATGATACCGTTCGATGCCAACTTCACCCGAATGGACGACAGCACGATGCGCAAGCAGTATGTGGGTAAGAATATTGCCGAACTGCGCCAAACCATCGACTCTGTGAAGATTCGTCTCGACAGTGTGGGCACAACCTTCGGTCGCGATTTGCAGGACGTTTCGTATGTCGGTGTCGACAATTTTGTGCGTAAGCCTGATGGTAAGGGGGGCATCATCAAGCAGCCTGCCCCTCAAGTGCGCCTGTCGAAACCTATCGACGTGGATGCGGTGTTTGCAGGAAAGTCGTTGGCCGACAAGCAACGCTACATTGCCTATGCCATCGACCGCGCGCGGCAGGTGAAGAGCGAATACGAATTCAAGAGTTATACCCTCGCTGAGGACAAGAAGGTGATTACTCGTCACCAGATAGAAATGCACAAGAAGTTCACGCTTTCCATTGCGTGTCTTATCTTCTTCTTCATTGGAGCGCCGCTGGGCGCAATCATCCGAAAGGGTGGCATCGGTGTGCCGATTGTCATCTCTGTGCTGTTGTTTGTGGTCTACTATATTATAGATACCTTCGGCTACAAACTTGCGCGCGACGGCCGTGTCGCTGTGTGGGAGGGCATCTGGGCAAGCACGGTGGTGCTGTTCCCATTGGGTGTGTTTCTTACCTATAAGGCGGTCAACGACTCTGCAGTGTTTAATCCCGATGCCTATCTGGCATTCTTCCGCCGTATTGTAGGCAAGCAGGAGTTGCGTAAGGTGGAGATGAAGGAGTTTGCCATCGAGGATGTGGTTGAGGCTGATGCGTTGCAGCGGCTTGAGGAACTGAAGGCTGAGGCTGAGACGTTCCTTGCTCACAACCGCCGCCGTCAGCGCTACATTACTTATTGGAGCCGTGGCTTTAACTGCGAAAAGTTGGCCGAATTGTCTGCCAATCTCGAGCGGCTGGTTGAATATCTTTCAAACTCAAAAAATTCTCTGGTGATTTTGAAACTGATGGACTATCCTGTGATTAAGTTCAACAACTTGGTTCAACCTTCGCTCTACAAGGGTTTGTCACGCGCGTTGATGATTTGCGTGCCGTTGGGCGTTGTGGTCTATTATTTAGGAATAAAGCAACAGAAGCGTTTGCGCCGCGACTTGCAGAAAGTTGTTTCGGTGTGCGACGAAATGATGCACATTATAAATGATAATTTAGTGAGAGATGAACAATACAATTAAACTTGACAGCATCGAAGATGCCATCGCGGACTTCAAACAGGGCAAGTTCGTGATTGTAGTGGACGACGAAGACCGAGAGAATGAAGGCGACCTTATCATCGCCGCTGAAATGATAACTCCCGAGAAAGTCAACTTTATGTTGAAGCATGCTCGTGGTGTACTTTGCGCACCGATTACACTGTCGCGCTGCAAAGAACTGGATTTGGATGTGCAGGTGTCCGACAACACTTCAATGCTTGGCACTCCGTTTACTGTTACTGTCGACTTGCTCGAGGGCTGCACTACAGGTGTCTCTGCCCACGACCGTGCGGCTACCATCCGCGCGCTTGCCGACCCAAACGCTAAGCCTGCAGATTTCGGTCGCCCAGGCCATATCAATCCTTTGTATGCACAGGACAAAGGTGTGCTTCGCCGCACTGGCCACACCGAGGCTGCGGTCGACCTTGCTCGCCTCGCTGGACTTTATCCTGCTGGCGCATTGATGGAAATCATGAACGACGACGGCACGATGGCGCGTTTGCCTGAGTTGCGAAAAATGGCTGATGAATTCGACTTGAAACTCATCTCTATCAACGACCTCGTGGCTTACCGCCTGAAGGAGGAGTCGATTGTTGAAAAGGGGGAAGAAGTGGATATGCCTACAAAATATGGACATTTCCATCTCATTCCGTTCCTTCAAAAGTCAAACGGCTTGGAGCACATGGCTCTGGTAAAGGGCGAATGGAAGAAGGATGAACCAATCCTTGTGCGCGTACACTCTTCTTGCGCCACCGGTGACATCCTTGGTTCTTACCGCTGCGACTGCGGCGCTCAACTCCATAAGGCTATGGAGATGATCGAGAAGGAAGGTAAGGGTGCTATTGTTTACCTTAATCAGGAGGGACGTGGCATCGGCTTGATGAACAAGATGCGTGCCTACAAACTGCAGGAAAACGGTATGGACACGGTTGAGGCTAATCTATGCCTTGGCTTTAAGGCTGACGAACGCGACTATGGCGTTGGTGCAAGCATCCTCCACGAACTTGGTGTCTCGAAGATGCGCTTGCTCACCAACAATCCACAAAAACGTATCGGTCTCACTGGCTACGGCCTCACCATCGAGGAAAACGTACCGTTGGAAATTGAGCCTAACGACTACAACCGCTTCTACCTCCACACCAAGAAGGACCGCATGGGCCACGACTTGCACAAAGTAGATTAGAAAAGCATCAATAGCATAATATAACCGCCCGACTTTGGCATCAGCAGAGTCGGGCGGCTGTTGTTTTGTAGATTGTATGCTTTCAAAGACTGAAACTAGAAAGTATAGGCCATATATGTTAATTGTAATGTGTCTATTACTTAATGAGTGTATACGTAGATTTGATAAGCGGTGGGTGCGTTGGTTTGCTCGCTAGAGTGGTACATCCCTATGGTTAAGTGTGTTGATGCGTTTTCACCTGTGTTGAGCGCGCCGTAGGTGCGCCGTGTTGCTAACCACGGGGTTCATCCCGTGGACGGGCGAAGAATGTATAAATGCGCCCCGTAGGAGGCGCCGCCAACGCCAGCGGATGTCTTTGCTGATACGTCTGCTAGAGTATAGACTCGCCTCGTCGTTCTCTGTGTCGATGTGTTTGTCAGTGAGGGGTGAGTTCTGTCGTTCTATGCGTTTATTTGTTTGGTAGTGAGGGAGTGAGCCCCGTCGGGGCTTCGTATTGATAACCCCAGGCTTCA
>CAVEIP010000115.1:0-5297 GCA_963615935.1 [Ruminococcus] lactaris
CTCTTATACCGCGCACGGCATCTATCGTCTGTCGGCCGACGGCGACGACGAAACGAAGTGGAACAACTTTGCCTCCAAATCGGTGCTCTCCGTCACAATCAGCGGCGACGATGTGACTGCAGAAGAGGCCAAAAGCCATTTGGCTTTGTCGGAAAGCATCGCAATGAGCGGCAATCTCGGTCTGGGACACATCATTAGTTTCAGCGCCAACCTCATCAACGACTCTTCAATCACTGTCGACGGCTATATCAACTACGCCATTACCAAGAAGAGCGACGGCAGCATCGTGAAGTCCAGCAGCGAGAAAGCAATCATCTACGATGGTAGCGACTATGACACGAAAGTTAACGTATATCTCAGCGAAAACAATTTTGAGCCGGGCGAAACTTACGTATTCTCAATGAACGATTTCACTACAACCGGCGGCGAATCGATAACCATAACCAACGATTATGGTGACAACGAATTCACAACCACATACGACGCGCCTCTTGCGCAAAAACAATTGTATCTGGTAACTCATAATGGAACAGAAGCGAAATGCAGTTTCTCCAACGACCAGTTCTCAATCGACAACTCCGACGCCAATTTGTATTTCGGTCTGATTTACAATAACAACGCCGATACCTTTGTGGGGCAAGTCGGATACATGGTCAACAAGTTCAAAGGCGACAACGTCTATTCAGAAAAAATGACCAACATAGACTTAGGTAGTGGCTACCTCTTCACTGACTACTTCTCAGCGTCTGTCTATTCCAGCCCTATTGCCAGCCTCACCGACAACGGCATCTATTCAATCTTCGCAGCATCTGCCGAACAGATTGACGATGCTTATCCCGACGAGATGGTAAAGTTTGCCAACGCTGACGACTATCGTCTCGACTTCCGCTTTACCGACGGCATCATCACCCAACTCCACCCAGAGGCAACCGTCAAGCAGGCTGCGGCAACCACTGTGTCGGGCAGCATAGTTATGGACAGCCCAGTCACGTTTGCATGCCAACTTGAAAATATGTACTACGACGATGTTGTCGGTACGCCCGTTCTTGAAATCTACGACAAGAACAATCAATTAATTACTAATATAACGGCAGAATCTATCACAATCCCGGCCTACAGCACGACCACGGCTGAATTCCCATGCACTCTCGCATCATCCGAATTCACCGAGGGCGGAACCTACACCGTGCGTCTTTCCGATTTCTCCAACGACTATGGTTATTCATTCTCGGCCAACACGGATTACGACTACACTTTCAACGCTGCCACTTCGAGCGTAGGCTCAATGACAAATGCCGTGGTAAAGGTTTATCCTAACCCGGCAGTCGATGCAATCCACACCTCGGCTCTTGCCGACCGCATCGCTGTCTACAGCATCAGCGGCGCACTCGTAGCCGAAGCCGCCAACACCGACACCATCAGCGTTGCTGGCCTCGCCACGGGATGCTACATCGTGGCCATCACCGCCAACGGCAGCACCACCCGCCATCAGGTGTTCAAGAAATAGCAATCCTTACGCAGTTATGATAAAGAAACCGACTTCGTCTGAGGTCGGTTTCTTTTCTTACAAGCTCATAGTGCAGCGGCATTCAATTTGCTATTTCAAAAGGAATTAGTAATTTTGCATCTGTTTGCACTCTCATTCATTTTTTGACACTATATTTTTTCACACTATGATAAAAAGAATACCCTTATTGATTGCTGTTGCTGTAGTTGGGCTCTCTGCCAACGCCAAGCAAATCAGCGTTCAGCAGGCAGAGGTAGTGGCACGGAAATATGTGGCCGTCCCTACTCTCCAGAAAAAAATGCTCGGCCTCGGACAGCAGGCCGTGGCTCCTTACTATGCCTTCAACTCCGACAAAGGCTTCGTTGTGGTGAGCGGCGATGACTCGCTCACTGAACTGGTGTGCTACTCCGACCACGGGACTATCGACACCGACAACCTTCCGGCTCCGCTCAAGGAGTTGCTCGATGGCTATGCCACCTACGTGAAGGCTGTGCAAAACGGCACTGCAAAAGCCATCCGCACCGAAACGTCATCCGACCCCACAATCATCGTTTCGCCGATGGTCACCACCAAATGGGACCAGGACGAGCCTTACAACAACATGGTGCCTAAGGATTGCGCCACCGGTTGCGCTGCCACGGCTCTCGCTCAGGTGATGAACTACCACGAATGGCCTGTCACCGGTACGGGCTCAGTCACCTATACCGATGCGACCTACGGCACAATGACAATGGACTTTTCGAAGAGCACCTACGATTGGGCCAATATGCTTGACGAATATAACGAAGACGAATACACCGACGCGCAGGCCAACGCCGTTGCCAAACTGATGCTCGACTGCGGCATGGCGCTCAACATGCAGTACGGACCTTCGAGTAGCGCATCGGCTATTGCCTACCGCAAATGCGCTGAATACTTCAAATACGACGTGGATATTATCCTCCGCGAAGACCGCAGCACTGCCGACAACATCAAACTCGTGACCGACGAACTGAAGAGCGGCCGCCCGTTTATCATCGGTGCGCAGTCGCTCGAGGGCGGACATGCCTTCGTTGCCGACGGATATGATTCAAACAATTTCCTCCACATCAACTGGGGATGGGGCGGTCTTTCCGACGCCTACTTCAACCTCAACTACCTCGACCCTGACACCCAGGGCATCGGCGGCGGCGAGGGCGCCTACAGTTGGGATCAGATAATTATCTTCTTTAAGCCTCTCCGCGACGGTGAAACCGCTGAAGGACGCACCTCACTGGGCTATGTAACCGAACTGGAAGGTCATGGTGTGAAATGCAAAAGCGCTTCGTTCGCCAAAACTGAAGCAGCGCCATTCACAATCTCAAAGATTTACAACACCGGTACTCTCGACTTCGTGGGCAACGTCGCAATGGGTATATTCGACAGCAACAACACCCTTGCCGTGCGCAGCCTTGCAACAGTGGACTTCACCGAGGACCAGCCTCTCAAGGCTGAATATTATTCATCCAGCACATTCGATCTGCCTGTCGACCTGTCTACACTTGCCGACGGCACCTACACCGCTCGCGGCATCTATCGCGTAGCGGAAAACTCTGGCGACGAGACTAAGTGGGAACGCTTCGAGTCTACATCGGTACTTTCTGTTAATGTCAGCGGCAACAACGTAACCGTTGCTGAGCCGGCAGCAGCCTTGGCAACGACTAAAGCCGCAACCGTGAGCGGGAACCGCGGACTGGGCCACATCGTAAGTTTCAACGCAAGCCTTGTCAACAACTCGCCTATCACTGCCGACGGCTTCATCAAATACCACGTTGCCAAGAAGAGCGACGGCAGCACAGTGTCGAGCGGCAAGGTTGCAGCCATCATCTACGACTACAGCGACTATGCGACCAAGATTCCTGTCTACCTTAGCGCAAACAGATTTGAGCAGGGAGAAACCTACGTGTTCACAATCGACGGCGTTGCCGACGAGAAGGGCAACGCATTCAACTTCACCAACAACTACGGCGACATCGAGTTTACTACAACGACCGACGAGCCGCTGCTCCAAAAGCAACTCACACTCTACAACGCGACAAGCGCTGGACAGACCTACGAGGCGCAAGTGGCATTCTCAAGCGACAAATTCAGCAAAAAAGACGGAACAAAAGCATTGGTCATCGGCCCTATCGCCAACCTCAACAGCGAAACGTTTGTGGGTAAAATCGGCTACATAATCAACAAATTGAATGGCGAAACTATCTATAGTGTTCCTGCTATCAGCACTGGAAGCACGGGCCTGCCAAGCAAACGTGCCGTTGGCTACCAAACCTTCAGCATCGCCAACACTCCAATTGCTTCAATCAGCGAAAATGGCGTTTACTCGCTCCTCGCGGCAACAGTGGAGGTTATCGACGGCGCTTATCCTGACGAGATGGTGACATTCAGCAACGCCGAGGACTATCGCCTCGACTTCCGCGTAAACGGCAACACCGTTACTCGTCTCTATCCTGAGAAGAAAATCGAGCAAACCGCCGCAGTTACAGCAACTGGCTCGAAAGCTATCGACGAACAAATCACATTCAATTGCCAATTGGAGAACAAGAACTCTGCCGATGCTTCTGGCTATGTGAAGATGGACATCATGGACAGCGAAGGTGTCGTGGTTGACGAATTGACATCGTCAGCAGCCACCATCCCAGCCTACAACGCAGTCAATGTGCAAATCACAGGCACACTCCTTGCGTCGAACTACACCCCTGGAGCAACCTACACCGCGCGCGTAACAGAGTTCACCAACGACGACGATTACTCGTTCAGCGTAAGCGCTGACTACGACTGCGAATTCACCGTCGACGTGGCAGGCGTGGAGACTGTAGCCAACGCAGCCGTAAAGGTTTATCCTAACCCTGCAGTTGATGCCATCCACACCACTGCAGTGGCAGAGCGCATCGCCGTCTACAGCATCAGCGGCGCACTCGTAGCCGAGGCCGCCAACGCCAACAGCCTCAGCGTGGCAAACCTCAGCAGCGGTTGCTACATCGTGGCAGTCACCGCCAACGGCAGCACCACCCGCAGCCAAATCGTGAAGAAATAACATTTTCCGAAACCCCACAAAAAAGCCGACTCAATCAAGAGCCGGCTTTTTTATTGCTATCCCAATACCATTGCTCCATCAGCAAATCACCGCACGTATAGTCTCGCCCACCGCCCAGCATCAGCGCCCGTAGGCGGTGCCGCCGCCCCCTAATGGAGGACGCGTTCCTACGGCAACGTTATTAACAAGGTGGAGAGTGCTATGCAGATTAGCGCGCCTCGTCGAGGCGCAACAAATAGAACCCCATGGCTTCAGCCTAGGGCAAACTGATCCCCACCAACTTGCGCCCTGTAAGCGGCGCTACATGAGAGTGCTTGCAAATGCGGTGTTGTAACTCCCCCAAAAAACAGGCATTAAAAAAGCCCCTGGATGCTGTGCAACCAGGGGCTTGTGCTATGTCTTGACTGTCGATTAGTCTACGTTCAAGTTTACGCGCTTGAATGCTGTAACTGTGAGGTCAGCCTCTACGCCCTTGAGGTACTTGTCGATAGTGAGAGAAGGGTCCATGATGAACTCTTGCTCGAGCAAGCATGACTCTTTGTAGAATTTGTTAAGACGGCCTTCTGCAATCTTGTCGAGCATTGCTTCTGGCTTGCCCTCTTCGCGCGCTTTGTCACGAGCGATTTCAAACTCTTTGTCCTTGATTTCTGCAGGCACGTCGTTGCGGCTTACAGAAACTGGGTTCATCGATGCAATCTGCATTGCCACGTTGCGGCCAACTTGGCGATCAACTGG
>CAVEIP010000115.1:5307-5908 GCA_963615935.1 [Ruminococcus] lactaris
CAACTGGCTTTGTGAAAGTTGCGATTGTCGAGAGTTTGTTGCCGAGGTGATCGTAGCAAGTTGTACCTGCACCTTCGAGGCACTCGTAAGCACCGAGTTCCATCTTCTCACCTGTCTTACCGATTTCTTCAACAATGAGGTCTGCAACCTTGCGGCCATTGATTTCAAGAGCCTTAACCTCGTCGAGAGATTTAGCCTTTGCTGCAACTGCTGCGTCGAGGATAGACTTTGTCAAAGCCACGAAACCTTCGTTCTTTGCAACGAAGTCTGTTTCGCACTTCAAAGCCACGATAGCGCAGAAATCTGCTGTAGCGGCTGAAAGCACGCAACCTTCAGCTGCTTCGCGGTCCTCACGCTTAGCGGCTACTGCCTGACCCTTCTTGCGAATGATCTCAACAGCGGCATCCATATCGCAGTTGGTTTCTTCCAACGCTTTCTTGCAATCCATCATACCAGCGCCCGTAAGTTTGCGGAGCTTGCTGATATCAGTCATAGTAACTGCCATATTCTGTTTTCTTTTTTTCTTGTTATTGATTTGTCGGAAAGATTATTCTGCTGCCTCAGCCTCTTTTGCAGGAGCCTCTTCAGCGTCAACCTTCTC
>CAVEIP010000116.1:0-4964 GCA_963615935.1 [Ruminococcus] lactaris
CAGTGTCGCCGAGCAGACGGAAGCGCGTGCTTACTGTGCCGCTCACGTCGATGTCGCCCGCCACGGAGCCCACCAATCCGAATTGAGCCGTTGCTGCATAGGTGAGTATCGAGCCGCGTTGTTTGGTCAACTGGCCACCCACCCAAATAAGGTTTTCGGTGGTCTTTGGGTCGATGCTAATGTCAGGGAATGTGGTCAGACCCTCGGGCTTATAACTGCTCGTGAGCATAGTGTCGACCACTTGGGTGTATTTGCGCAGTTCGTGGGTGGCGTAGGCCGACAAACCGAACTTAGCATTTTTCTTGAAACCCTCGATGAGGTCGAGTCCCACGGTGTTGCGCAGACGCCAGTATTTTGTTTCTTCGTTGGTACCCGTAGTGCTGAGATAATTGTTGGTGAAGAAGGAAGCATCGTCAGACGCACTCTCGTTGATGAATTTGTGGGTATTTGTCTTGTAGTCGAAGGTCCAGATGAAACTCGACACAGGCACATAGGTGCGCTTCGCCACGGTGTCGCCCTCGGCTTTGGGCAATTCTTGATAGTAGCCCACCTTGTAGCGATGGTTCATGTAGAACTCCCCGCCCTTGATGCGCGAGAATGCCGACGACAGGTTGACGGGTATAGATTTCGCGTCGATTTTCGAGTCGCCACCCTGCAGTTGTGCGGGGTCGATGATGTAGAGGTCGTCGGTGATGCCGCCATTTTCGTGGTTTACGGAGTTAAAACTGTGCATCATCGCCTGAAGTTCGTAGCGGTCGCCAGTATACGACGATGAAAATCCCCAGCCGAAATTGCTAAGCGCCTGGTTATCGTAGCCGCCCTTTGAGTAGAGATAGTCGACACGTGCGCCAAACTGCAGACGCTTGTTCACATTGCCCGAGAATTCGCCTTTTAAGCGGTCCTGGCCAGAGTTGCGGCCACCGCCCCAACTGTAGGAAAGCAAGGTCATCGGTATGCGGGTGTTGTAGTAGCGCTGCTTTTCGGCGCTGTGCGTCCAGTGGTCGAGCACGTCGGCAAAGATAAATTCCGACCAATCTTTGCGCTCAAAGAAGATTTCGTTGATGCCCGCCGTGCCGAAGTTACCCGTTGAGGCATAGGCGTCGGTCGACATCGACGGCACAAACTGGCGGTGGTAGCCGCTGTAGAGCGTGTCGATTGTCGAAGCCACTCTCAGCCCCAGCGGTCCGCTTGCGGTCCATGAGTAGCCAGGCTCCAGATTCTGCTTCTTTTTCGCCGCTGCGGAGAATGCAACGACGATGCAAATGATGTATGTCAATATCCGTTTCACGTTGATATTTCTTGTTTCGTTTAGGAGATTGCTTTATTCAATCGAATCGTTTGGCAACCGCCGTTCAGGCACGACGATTGTGTCCATTGGATTGACTTTCGGAGAGTAAGGCTGTGTCTGCTTGTCTTTGTGGAAAGGAATGGTGTAGGCCACCGACACACTGACATTCAGATGGCTGTCGCGCACTCCATAGCCAGGGATGTAGTAAGGACGCGAATTAGGAGTGTCCTTTACCTTGAACGGAAAATTATAGCGCACAGCCCAACCGAGCGAAAAGTTCTTGAAGAGTTCCACCTGTATGCCCGCCACTGCTTCGCCCCATATTGCCGACGAACTCTGGTCCTTGATGTCAAACACCTTGTTGTCTTTGCCCCAGTAGCCGTTGGTCATTGATATGTTGGTGATGTCGTAGTTGAAGCGCGACGCTCCGACACGCACGCCGGCATAGAGTTGGTACTTAGGGTCCTTGGCAAACATAAAATTGTAGTTCATGCCAATCTTGCCATAAATCG
This sequence comes from [Ruminococcus] lactaris, assembly GCA_963615935.1. Taxonomy (GTDB): domain Bacteria; phylum Bacteroidota; class Bacteroidia; order Bacteroidales; family Muribaculaceae; genus Limisoma. The sequence goes on from CAVEIP010000116.1 coordinate 1,801, forward strand.
CCAATTTGCTCTTATAGGTGAAATTGCCGTCCTCTGGCGAGGTGTTTGCCTGTCCGAAGCCCACTTCAGCCACAGGAATGTAGCGGTTTTTGAAGTTTACAGCCACCCAAGCGTCGCAGTCGCCGTAGTCCTTGCCGAGGAGTCGCATCAGCGGTCCCCAGAAGTTAACGCCAACGGTGGCGCCCATCAGCGTAGGTCGGTACACCTTCTTCGATGCCCTCTCTATCGAGTCGCGGCGAAGAGAGTCGAGCGTAAGCGAGTCGGTGCGCATGAAGCGTAGTTTCTCTTGGCGCTTAATCTCCTTCAACTCCTCTTTTGTCACAGGTTTCAGTTCGTCGCTCGAAGCCACGGGCGTAACCTTTCGCTGCGCTGTGGCCATAATCCCGGCAAGCGAAAGCATCACAATGCCAATCAAGATTGATGCATCTCTCAGTTTCATTGTCCGTCGGCCTCCGATGTCCGGAAAAATATCTTGATGTTTTCGGTGTTTGCGTTGTCAATGCGACGGCGAGGCATCTGTATCGAGTCGATATAGTTGTTGGTCACCGAGATGTCGTTGACATCAAAAATATAGAATGCGCCGCAGTCCTTGGAATAGAAGTACGGCACACAATCGTAGTTCACCGTTATTGTGTCGGCGGCACCGATTGCCGCGAGGCTTTGCTGATTGTAGGTAATCACAAACCGGCAGCAGGTGGTGTCGACGTCGAAAGGCAGATAGACCTGCTGTGTCGAAGCCTGGTTGCGGATAATGGCAGAGTCGCCTGGAGCACCGATGCCATAGACCGTAAGCGAGTCGATTGTTATCGCCGATTTGCTCGACGACGAATAGAATCCCGCCAGAGGCAGACTGCTCGAGTTCTCCTCGCACCCGTTAGAGTCGCAGGATGCGAGCCACACGACAATGCCTATCGACAGAGCCAGCAATATGTTGCGCAGACCATTCATCCGCTTAGATTTCCTCCCTAATCTGGTAATTGTTGCGGCCAGCGGCATTGCGTGCTATGAGTTCGCCGATGAAGCCAGCCAGGAAAAATTGTGAGCCAAGGAGCATCATTGTCAGAGCAATGAAGAAATACGGCGAGTCGGTGACAAGACGGTAGGATTCGCCAGAGTACATGGCGCAGAGTTTCATTGCGCCAACCACGATTGCCGCGATGAAGCCGATGAGAAACATTATCGAGCCGAGGAAACCGAATATGTGCATTGGCTTGCCGCCGAACTTCGAGATGAACCAAAGACTAAGCAAATCGAGATAGCCATTGACAAAGCGGTTGAGGCCGAACTTTGTAGTGCCATATTTGCGAGCCTGATGGTGAACCACCTTCTCGCCGATGCGTGCAAAGCCTGCGTTTTTGGCAAGGTAAGGGATGTAGCGGTGCATCTCGCCGTAGACCTCGATGTTTTTCACCACGTCCTTGCGGTATGCCTTAAGTCCGCAGTTGAAGTCGTGGAGATTGCCGATGCCGCTCACTTTGCGTGCCGTGGCGTTGAAAAGTTTGGTAGGGATGGTCTTCGACAGCGGGTCGTAGCGTTTCTGCTTCCATCCCGACACCAGGTCGTAGCCCTCCTTGGTGATCATGTGGTAAAGTTCTGGGATTTCGTCAGGACTGTCCTGAAGGTCGGCGTCCATAGTTATGACCACGTCGCCCTCGGCGCGCTCGAAGCCCACGTTGAGAGCCGGCGACTTACCGTAGTTGCGTCGGAAGCAAACACCCTTAACACAAGGATTCTTAGCCTTTAGGTCGTTGATTACCGACCATGAAGCATCGGTCGAACCGTCGTTCACAAAAATTATCTCATAAGAGAACCCGTTGGCCTTCATTACGCGTTCAATCCACGCTTCCAATTCGGGCAACGATTCCGCTTCGTTGAACAGCGGAACGATAACAGATATATCCATAAATTATTTCTTGTACGTACAATGTGCAAAATTAGCACATCCGAGCCTAACAAAAAAATGTGATGCCACAAAATGTGCGTCTGCTCGACTTTTTACACTCCGAGAACGATGGAGGGGGAGATGTTTAATTTTCGGCTGATTTCTCGTGCCACTTTCATCGTCGGCTCGCTCTTGCCGGAGAGATAATCGCATACCCTTGACGGGCTAACGCCAAGCAGTTTGGCAAGAGACGCCTGCGTTAGCCCCATCTCGTACATCCGAAGTTTGATTACATCAACCAGCGATGGATCGCCTATGGGGTAATGCTCTTCGTCGTAGTCAGCAACAAGATTGCCAAGCAGAGTAAGCTCAATCATTTCAGGATCGTCCTCTGGAGTGTTGTCTGTCAATTTGAGCATCAGTTCTTCAACTCTTTTTAGAGCACCGTTGTATTGGGTTTCATTTTCAATCTTAACCATATCCTTATTCTTAAATATTGTCGATGTTTCCAATTTTATCATATTCGGCATGTGTTCCTATAAACCGAATTAACACAAACTTAGGGGCGAATTTTACCACTGCGACCAATCTGAAGTCATTGCCCTTGATGTCTTGAAGGGCGGCTTTTGATGCTGGGTGGGCTTCGTAGTACTGTCTGATTGTGCGGGCTGCTATTATTCTCATATCCCGATTTAGTATTATTTGCGATTGCAAATTTGCGAATATTATTTTGAATAACAAAATTTGGATTGGCAGAATCGTGTTGTTTCTGTTGAAATCAGAAAGATTATTCCTTTGAATAATGGTTGTGAAATCTTAACTTTGCAAGTAGTTTGACCAACCAAATCAGCAATTTCTATGGCAGCAGAAAAAAAACGACTTGCTTCGTTCGATATTCTCAAGGGCATCGCCATCTATCTAGTAGTGATGGGACATGTGCTCACCATGTGCATCCGTGGCATCGACAGTGCTGTGACCTTCAAGATTATCGGCGAAATCCACATGCCTGTGTTCTTCTTTATAAGTGGCTATTTCACTTATAAACTCACTGAGCAGGGGGAGTTTGCGATGCCAAACCTCAGAAAGCGGTTTTTCCAACTCATAGTGCCGTTTCTCGCTGTCAGCGCCTTGTGGATGTGGTATTTCCCTCATAGCAAACTGATGTCGCCGCTCTCGCAGTCGTGGCCGCAGTTGCTCACCACCTATTGGAAGGACGGCTATTGGTTTACCCTGTGCCTCTTCGAGGTGGTGCTCGTCTATGCTGGACTGTCGCGGCTGATGC
>CAVEIP010000116.1:4974-5855 GCA_963615935.1 [Ruminococcus] lactaris
GCCTATGTCATTCTGATTTTGGCTAGTCCGCTCATCTCTGATGCCGATGCCAACTACGACCCTATTGGCATTGGATTGCTCACGCAGTTCTTCCCCGTGTTTATTATGGGCGTGTTTGCCCGTAAATATTCCGACGGGTTTCGAAGGATGGCATTGCAGCCCGTGGTGTTTGTGGTGGCTGCCGTGGCATTCTTCTGCACATGGTATGTGGCTTCCTACGAATGGGAGTTCCCCGCGTTTCCGTTGTGGCACGGCTATATCGACAAGCCAATTCTACAGGCATCGCTGATGCTCTTGGCATTTGGATTGGTCTATCGTGCCGATGTCGAGAAATTTGCCACAACCCGTGTGGGGCGGTTCTTCACGCTCCTTGGCAATGAAAGTCTTGGCATCTATTTGCTGCACTATTTCTTCCTTTTCCCGCTCACACCGTTGCAGGAGCCGATGCGCGCCATTGGGCTGACATTCCTGCCGATGGCGGTGGTCGCTGCATTTTTCGCTTTTTTCATTGTACTTGCAGCACTTGGCGCCAATTGGGCAGTAGGGAAGAACAAGATATTGGCATTTCTATTAATTGGAAAAACAGTAAAGGATAAATAACAGTTTATGAATATAGCAATTGTAGGCTCTGGATATGTAGGGCTCGTTTCTGGCGCTTGTTTCGCCGAGGTTGGTGTCGATGTGACATGTGTCGACATTGACGAGAAGAAAATCGAAAATCTCAAAAACGGGAATATTCCGATTTATGAGCCTGGACTTGACGATCTGGTGAGCCGCAACGTTGCCGCTGGACGATTGCATTTCACCACTCGCCTCGAGGACGTGATTGACAACGTGGAGGTGGTGTTTAGCGCAGTGGGTACACCGCCCGACGACGATGG
>CAVEIP010000117.1:0-5820 GCA_963615935.1 [Ruminococcus] lactaris
GTGCCGACTTGATCGACAAGGGTGTGGCATACGCAGAAGAGGCCAAAGAACATGTCGACAATGCGAAGGCTGAGGCGGACAAGTTTATCGTTGAGGCGCAAAAGCAGCAGGCAGAAATTCTGCGTGAGGCAGCCCGCATGAAAGCTCAAATCATCGAAGAAGCCAAAGATGCCGCTACGGTTGAGGCTCAGAAGGTGATGGACGCCGCTAAGGTGTCGATTGAGCAGGAACGCAAGGAGGCCGAACTGCAATTCCGCAACGAGGTCAGCACATTCGCCATTCAGATTGCGGAGCAACTGCTCCGTCAGCGTATGGCTGACGACAAAGCTCAGTCGCAGCTTGTAGACAAATTGCTGGATGAGATTGAAACGAAAAATTAGTATACAAATTTAAATTGTAAAAGATGAATGAAGGACTGATTCCTAGCCGCTATGCAAAAGCGCTCTTCCTCTTTGCCAAAGAAGCAGGCAAGGCCGAGGCTGTCTACACACAGACTGCCCAGCTCGCTGCCGGCTACGAGGCACACCAAGAGATGAAGCGTGCGGTGGAAAATCCGTTTCTTCCGTTGGCCGACAAGTTGCAGCTGCTTCTTGTTGCCGCTGGCGCGGAGAAAGGCGGATGTCTGGACAAGTTTTTCAAACTCGTTTTCAGCCATGGACGGGAATCCTTCATGCGGTCAATGGCGTTGGCCTATGGCAAGCGCTATCGCGACATCAACAAAATTTCGCAGGTCGAGATAGTCACTGCCAACGAATTGCCGGCAGCAACCATTGACAAAATCAAGGAATCCGTGCAGACTCATCTCAAGGGTCGCACCATTGAATACCGTCAGCGCGTCGACTCCTCCCTCATCGGAGGATTCACGGTGCGCGTCGACGGCGAGGTGCTCGACGCTTCGATGAGTAATGATTTAAGAAAATTGCGTTTAAAACTTCTAAGTAAGAAATAAAATGATTGACCCAAGTGAGATTTCAGACATACTGAAGCAGCAACTCGACGGCCTTAAAGGCAAGGCGCAGTTTGAGGAGGTTGGCACAGTGCTCAACGTCGGCGACGGTGTGGCTCACGTGTATGGTCTCGACAATGTGGAGGCAAACGAGCTCGTTGTGTTTGACAACGGCGCTACGGGTGTCGCTATGAACCTTGAAGAGAGCAACGTGGGCGTTGTCCTTCTTGACAAAGTCAACGAAGTGACCGAAAACATGTCGGTGCGTCGCACGGGTGAAATCGCATCCATACCAGTAGGCGAAGGCCTATTGGGGCGTGTAATCAACGTCCTGGGTGAACCGGTCGACGGTCGTGGACCTATCGAAGGCGATTTGATGCGTCTGCCACTCGACCGTAAAGCGCCTGGCGTTATTTTCCGCCAACCTGTGAAGCAACCATTGCAAACAGGTTTGAAGGCTGTCGACTCTATGGTGCCTATCGGCCGCGGTCAGCGTGAACTTATCATCGGCGACCGTCAAGTAGGTAAGACAGCAATTGCTATCGATACTATTATCAACCAACGTCAGAATTTCGAACAAGGCAAGCCCGTTTACTGCATCTATGTGGCAATCGGCCAGAAAGCCTCTTCGATTGCTACGTTGGTAAACACTTTGAAAAAGTATGGCGCTATGGACTATACTGTAGTCGTTGCCGCTTCGGCAAGCGACTCAGCAGCCATGCGCTACTACTCTCCATTTGCCGGTGCCGCTATCGGTGAGTATTTCCGCGACAGTGGACGCGATGCGCTCATTGTCTACGATGACCTCTCGAAGCAGGCGGTGGCATACCGTGAACTTTCTTTGATTTTGAAGCGTCCGTCGGGACGTGAAGCCTATCCAGGCGATATCTTCTATTTGCACTCTCGTTTGCTCGAGCGTGCTGCGAAGATTATCGATAACGACGAGGTGGCAAAGAGCATGAACGACCTTCCTGCTGCATTGAAGCCAATCGTTAAGGGTGGCGGCTCGCTCACAGCGCTTCCAATCATCGAGACTCAGGCCGGCGACGTTTCGGCATACATCCCGACCAACGTGATTTCCATCACCGACGGTCAGATATTCCTTGAGTCTGGATTGTTCAACAGCGGTATCCGTCCGGCAATCAACGTAGGTATTTCAGTGTCGCGTGTCGGTGGTAACGCCCAAATCAAGGCGATGAAGAAAATTGCCGGTACGTTGAAGATTGACCAGGCACAGTTCCGCGAGTTGGAATCGTTCACCAAATTTGGTGGCGACCTCGACCCCGTTACTGCCCGCACAATCGATAAAGGCCGCAAGAACGAACGCCTTCTCATTCAGCCACAGTATCACCCGATGGCTGTAGAGGAGCAGATTGCCGTGATTTATTGCGGTACGCGCGGACTCTTGTCGGCAGTGCCAATGGACAAGGTTGGAGAGTTTGAAACAGAGTTTATACAGATGCTTCAGGCCGGCCACAAGGCCGACGTGCTTGACGTGCTTAAAGCCGGTAAATTAACCGAAGAGGTTGAAGCCGTGCTTACGGAAACAGCCAAGGCAGTGTCTGCAAAATATGCTCAATAATAGAAACGGAGAATAGGTAATGTCAACGTTAAGAGAACTTAAAGGCAGAATCGGGTCGGTTGCGTCGTCGGAGAAAATCACCGGCGCAATGAAGATGATTTCGTCGGCAAAGATGCACAAGGCTGAACAAGGATTGAGCCGCTTGGTGCCGTTCCGCAATCAGCTTCAGAGCATCATGGGCAACCTGATGCAGGCCGATGCCGAGTACACCTCCGAGTTGACTGACGTTCGCGACGTGAAGACGGTTACCTTAGTGACACTCGGTTCCGATGAGGGACTGTGTGGCGCCTACAACATCAACATCTTCAAAGGCCTGTTGCACCGCATCAACGAGTTGCGAGAAGCCTATCCGTCGGTAAAAGTGACGGTAGTGCCGATCGGTAGCAAACTCGATAAAGCGGTAGCAAAGCTTGAAGGCGATGGGGTAGAGGTGGTACGCACTTCAGCCGGCCCAAAATCGGGCATTGACCAAATCCGGGAACTTGTCGACAAATTGAAAGCCGATTTTGTCGGCGGTCAGACCGACCGGGTAGAAGTCGTGTCGATGAAATATTTGTCGGCCGGCAAGCAGCGCCTGACAGTGCAGCAACTGTTGCCTGTCTCGCCGGAGGCCTTCGGCAACGCCGACGGACCCACTAACCGTCCGTATCTTTTCGAACCCGACGCCAACCGTATCTACAACACTATCCTTCCGCTCTACGTATTGTCGATGACGCAGGAAGTGTTTGGACAGAACGCTGCCTCAGAGCAGGCAGCGCGTGTGATGGCAATGCAGAGTGCAAACGACAATGCACAGAAGTTGCACGAGTCTCTGCAATTGGAATATAATAAACTTCGCCAGCAGGGTATCACGACAGAATTGCTCGACATACTCGGCGGCCAAGTTGAGAAATAAACTTGATAACAGACATCCGGAAGGAGGCGAACATACCGGACTCCTTCCAGATGTTTTTAATAAATTTTTATTACCGGTATGCGAAAAACAGTTGACTGAACACAATAGAGTTATGAGTAGCGTAAAAGATTACTTCACCGGATTAGGCAAAGGTATGGTCAGCCTTTTGAAGGGAATGGAAGTGACAGGAAAGGAGTTCGTCACAAAGAAAGTGACGGAGGAATATCCTGACAACAGAGACAATTTGCCAGTAGGCGAACGTTTTCGTGGCACGTTGGAACTCATCTATGATGAAAACGGCAGACACAAGTGTATTGCTTGCGGTCTTTGCCAAATGAGTTGTCCGAATCAGACAATCCGCATTGAATCCAAGATGGTGGAAATGCCTGACGGAAAAAAGAAAAAAGTTTTGGACAGATATGTCTACGACCTCGGTAGTTGTACATTCTGCCAGATGTGTGTTACGGCTTGCGCCTCTCACGCAATTCATTTTACAAACAAGTTTGAGCATGCAGTTTATACTCGTTCGAAACTTGAGAAACAGTTGAACTATCTCCCTGAACCAGACCCTGTAAAGATTTGGGAGGAGCAACAGAAAGCCAAGGAAGCAGCATTGGCAAAAGCAGCCGCTGCGAAGGCAGCCAAGGCAGCCGCAGAAGCAGCCAAGGCAGCAGAGGCACCCACAAATGAAGAAACAACAGTAAAAAATTAATATAAATATATATGAATGTAGTAGGTAATTCAATCGTGTATTGCGTGATTGCTTTGGTAATCATCGTATTCTCGGTTTTGTCGGTTACTTCGCGTAAAATCTTGCGTTCAGCCACCTACTTGCTTTTCACCCTGTTTGCAACAGCAGCCCTCTATTTCCAGTTGGGCTACGAGTTTCTCGGTGCTGTGCAGATAGCCGTGTATGCAGGTGGCATCTTGGTGCTGTTCGTCTTCTCGATTTTGCTCACAAGCAAACCTGGCAACAACGCCGAGCGTTTGGCTTCCAAACGTAAAACACTCGGACTTATCGCGGCTATTGCCGGAGTCGTTGTCTGCGGCTCAGCCCTGTTCTCGTTCTTTGGCGCAGATGCCCCTTCGCTCTTTGCGTCGACCAACGATGTGACCATCGAAAAAATCGGTCACGCACTCTTGGGCACTGAGAAGTTTGAGTATCTATTGCCTTTTGAGGCAATCAGTGTGTTGTTATTGGCATGTATAATCGGTGGTGTGGTAATCGCCCGTAAAAGATAATTGCAATGGACTTGACAATATTGTATTATTTGGTGCCCAGCCTAATCATGTTTGCTGCCGGCGTTTACGGATTCATTACCCGTAAGAATCTTATCGCAATCCTTATTTCCTTGGAATTGATGCTTAACTCTATCGACATCAATTTTGTGGTGTTCAACCGCTTCCTTTTCCCGGGACAGATGGAAGGCATGTTTTTCGCTTTGTTCGCGATTGCTATCGCGGCTGCCGAAACAGCCTTGGCGATTGCCATCGTGATCAACATATTCCGCGCTGTGAAGAATGTTGATATCCAAAGTTTAACTAAAATGAAATATTAAGCTCATGGACTTGTCATTATCAATAATCACAATCCTGTTGCCGCTGTTCACCTTCTTGGTGCTCGGCCTTGTCGGCATGAAGATGCCGAAACGGACTGCCGGAATTATCGGAACTTTGTCAATGCTCGTCACCGCAGTTGTTGCCTATGGCGTGGCGTTGAACTATTTCTTTAATCCAGACTTCATCGTAGACGGTGTGCGCACAGCGCAGGTTGTCTACGACGCTACATGGCTTACCTTTGGCGAAAATCTGAAAGTCACCCTTGGCATATTTATCGACCCTATTTCGGCGATGATGCTCATCGTGATTTCCACGATTTCGTTTATGGTACACCTCTATAGTTTGGGATATATGCACGGAGAGAAAGGATTCCAGCGCTACTATGCGTTCCTTTCGCTGTTCACCTTCTCAATGCTTGGACTCGTTGTTGCAACCAACATCTTCCAAATGTTCATCTTCTTCGAGATGGTGGGTGTATCTTCTTATCTTCTTATCGGATTCTACTATGAGAAAGCCGCAGCGGTTTCTGCTTCAAAGAAGGCATTTATCGTTACTCGTTTTGCCGACCTTGGCTTCCTCGTCGGTATCATGCTTTTGGCATACTATTGCGACACGTTCGACTTCCAGTCGTTGATGGCCAACCCAACAGGAATCCTAACCAGTTCGGCAGGTGTAACCTTCATGGGTTGCTCTGCTGCATCGTGGGCTTTGGCTCTCATCTTCATCGGTGGCGCTGGTAAGTCGGCAATGTTCCCGTTGCACATTTGGCTTCCAGACGCAATGGAAGGCCCGACTCCAGTTTCTGCGTTGATTCACGCTGCTACAATGGTTGTTGCT
>CAVEIP010000118.1:0-5798 GCA_963615935.1 [Ruminococcus] lactaris
TATCACACCCAGGCATAGGCAAACTTTATAAAGGTTGCCATGCAAAATGATTCTTATAAATTATATTATCTTTGCAACAAGATTGAGATAATTAAATATTTAATTTATGGCGCACAATTTATTAAAGGAAATCGAGGTTGGAAGCAAGAATGGACTTTTGAAGAAAAAAGTCATCACCTACTTTATGCACAATGGGGGCTCTACGATTCCAGATTTAGCCAAGGAACTTGACCTTAGCGTACCAACCGTCACCAAATTCATCAACGAGATGCACGAAGACGGCTACATCAACGATTATGGAAAACTTGAAACCAGCAGCGGCCGCCACCCGAGCCTCTATGACTTGAATCCCGAGTCGGGCTACTTCATCGGTGTGGACATCAAGAAGTTCGGGATAAACATAGGGCTAATCAACTTCCGCGGCGAGATGATGGACTTAAAGATGGACATTCCCTACAAGTTCAAGAACACACCAGAGGCGCTCGACGAATTGTGCCGACAGATTTCGGAATTTATCGACAAGACAGGCATCGACGGCAACAAAATCCTGAACGTCTGCGTGAACATCTCTGGACGCGTCAACCCCGAGTCAGGCTACAGTTTCAGCACATTCAACTTCTCGGAGAAACCTTTGGCAGAGACACTGGAGGAGAAAATTGGTTATCCGGTGTGCATCGACAACGACACGCGCGCCATGACCTACGGAGAACTTGTACAGGGGGCTGTGAACGGCGAAAAGAATATCCTATTTGTAAACATCAGTTGGGGTTTGGGCATTGGCATCATCATTGACGGTAAGATCTATACCGGCAAGTCGGGATTCTCGGGCGAGTTTGGACACATCAACGTGTTTGACAACGAGATACTCTGCCACTGCGGCAAGAAAGGATGCCTCGAAACGGAGGCGTCGGGCTCTGCTCTCTACCGCATCCTGATGGAGCGCATCGCCGGCGGCGAAACGTCAATTCTCTCGGAGCGCGCTACCGAGAGCGAAAATCCGCTCACCCTCGATGAGATTGTTGCAGCCGTGGAGAAGGAAGACCTGCTCTGCATTGATATTGTGGAAGAAATCGGGCAGAAACTGGGACGACAGATTGCCGGGCTCATCAGCATCTTCAACCCTGAACTTGTCGTGATTGGCGGAACTCTTGCACAAACGGAGGACTACATCATCCAACCTATCAAGACGTCGGTAAGGAAATATTCGCTCAACCTCGTAAACAAGGACGCGGTAATCATTCCATCGAAACTGAAATCGAAAGCGGGCGTAGTGGGTGCGTGCATGCTGGCGCGCAGCCGGGCTTTTGAGTCATAGGCTGCGCCACAAAAAAGATAGGCGGCGCCTCGGCAGTGCAAAATCAAACAAGTTTGTTTTGCACTTCGCTCGGCTTGCACTATCTTTGCATAATATAGGTGGATTTTCCGCCTATGCATAATTTTATAGACAAATGGGATTGCATTTCGAAGAATATAAAGGACCTAAATATCAGCCGGAAGAGGAGGAATTGGTTGAAGTTGAAGCAACGCCAGCCGAACCCCAACAGGGAAAGAAACCAAAAAAGAAGGAAAAGAAAGTGCGCACAAAGGATGGCGACAACGCTTTTGTGGCATTCTTCAAGGACAAGCGGTTCAAAATTGTGCTCGGCACGATTTTGATGCTAATGGCATTGTTTCTGCTCATTAGCGGCATCTCCTATTTCGCGTGGGGCGCTACTGACCAGAGCCTCGTTAACACCCGCACGATACTCGACAACGCACAAAGCCACCACATTCAAAATGCTGGCGGACCACTGGGCGCATTTCTGTCAGAGTTTTTCTTCAACCAGGGTTTCGGCATCGGCACGTTCTGCATCATCTACATGCTCATCGCACTAAGTCTTAAGGTGTTCGGCCGCTACAAATACCGCGTAGCGTCGACCGTTCTCATCTCACTTGTAGCAACGCTTACCATCTCGAGCGTGCTCGGATTTCTCGACATTATGACCGAGACGCAGACGTTCTTCGCCATCGGCGGAGCGCACGGTCACTACCTCAACCAACTGTGTCTCGACGTGGCTGGCCCGTTTGGCGCCATCGCGCTCAACGTGTTGCTTGTGGTGATTCTGTTTGTACTCACCATCAACTCCTTGCGCCACGTTTATCAGCGCTATCAGCAAGTTGTTACGGCCTACAAACTGAAACGCTTGCAGAAGAAGCACGAAGAAGAAGCAGAGCGCCGCAACACGTTTGACGAGACCGACGATACTACCAACGACGATGACGACAAGGCGAAGCCATCGAAACAGGACATCAACTTCAAGCCTACCGACATCGAAGAAGCGTCTACTCCTATCGAAGAGGTGTTTGAGGCAGAACCGGAGCCAATAGTCGAGGTCGCTGCGCCGGAGCCTGCAGCCGCAGAGCCAATCGTGCCAGAGCCTGTTGCACCCTCTCCCATCGAGACCGTAGAAGAGCCGCAACCGCAAACACAAGCAGAACCGCAGCAACCCGTTGCGCCAGCCACCGCAGAGCCGAGCCAGCCAGTTGCCGTGGAGATGAAAGAAATAGACAAGGCGGACAAGATTGCCGAGAAGCCGTTTGACCCTACTGCCGAACTGTCGCGCTACAAATTTCCGCCTACAACCCTCCTCCGCGAGATAAAGAACACTGGGAAGAGTGTCGATGTGGAAGAGCAGGAGGAAAACAAAGCCACCATCACCAAGACACTGAGCGACTACGGCATCGCCATCCGCAGCATCGAGGTGTGCGTGGGCCCTACCGTTACGCTCTACGAGATCATCCCTGCAGAGGGCGTGCGCATATCGAAAATCAAAAACCTTGAGGACGACATCGCCCTCAGTCTGTCGGCGCTCGGCATCCGCATCATTGCACCTATCCCTGGCAAGGGTACTATCGGCATCGAGGTGCCTAACAAGGACAAGCGCACGGTGTCGATGAAGGACGTGATAGAGTCGAAGAAATTCCAGGACTGCAAATACGAACTCCCGATAGCGATGGGCTGCACCATCAGCAACGAAGTATTTATTGCCGACCTTGCGAAGATGCCACACATCCTCGTGGCGGGCGCAACGGGTATGGGTAAATCGGTGGGCTTGAATGCCATCGTAACCTCGCTGCTCTACAAGAAGCACCCATCGGAACTGAAATTCGTGATGATTGACCCGAAGATGGTTGAATTCAGCATGTACTCCAAACTGGAGCACCACTACATAGCAAAGATGGAGGGCGAAGACGAGTGCATCGTCACCGACATGAACAAGGCGGTGGCTACGCTGAAATCGCTCGTTGCCGAGATGGAGAGCCGCCTGTTGCTGCTCCGCGACGCTAACGTGCGCAACATCAAGGAATACAACACCAAATTCATAGAGCGCCGACTCAATCCTGAGAAGGGTCACCGCTACATGCCTTACATCGTGGTGATTATCGACGAACTTGCGGACCTCATCATGAACATCGGCCGCAAGGAGGTGGAGATACCTATTTCGCGCATCACGCAGAAGGCGCGCGCCGTGGGCATCCACATGATTCTTGCAACCCAACGCCCGTCAACCGACATCATCACTGGTGTGATAAAGGCGAACTGTCCAGGACGCATCGCGTTCCGCGTGACGCAGATGGTGGACTCGCGCACCATCCTCGACCGCTCGGGAGCGCAACAACTCATTGGCCGCGGTGATATGCTCATCAGTTACAACAACGAAATCACTCGTGTGCAGTGCGCCTTTGTCGACACTCCTGAGGTGGAGGCAATCGCCAACTACATCGACGAGCAGATTGGCTTCGACGAGGCATATCTGCTGCCAGAATACACCGCCGACATGGAAGATGGCGGCAGTCAGTCGTCGGGCGGCGGCATGGCATCACTGTCGGATCGCGACTCGCTATTTGAAGAGGTGGCGAAGCAGATTGTGTGCAACGAACTCAACCCGTCAACATCGGGCATCCAGCGCCGCTACTCCATTGGCTACAACCGCGCAGGCCGACTGATGGATCAACTCGAGGCGGCGGGCATCGTGAGCGCCAGCCAGGGCGGCAAGCCGCGCCAGGTGCTGATGGACCCTATCACTCTGCAGAGCGTTATCGACAACAACTAAAACATATACATTATATATAGATGAAACGGTTTATTACTACAATCATAGCGGCAATGATGATGCTTCCGGCAATTGCCGGCACAGGCGATGCCGCATTCAACAAGGTCGTGGCTGCCTACAAGGCAGCGAAAGGCTTTGCCGTGAGATACTCCATGACAGGCAGCGCCGGCAAGCAGTCGGGCGAGATTGCCATGCAGGGCAACAAATTCTGCATCACGGCGTCCAACATGATTTGCTGGTACAACGGCAAGACACAGTGGAGTTACTCCACCTATAGCAACGAGGTGAGCATCATGGAGCCCACTGCCAACGAACTGCAGGTGGTCAACCCAATGTCGGTGATAAGCAACTTCCAGACATCGTACAACGCCACGCTGATGAAATCGCAGTCGGCAGCATCAACTGTGGTGCAACTCACGCCAAAAAACGCCCGCACAGCGCAGTACAGCACCGTGGTGATGACCGTAGACAAAAAGACAAACCTGCCGTCGAAAATCGTAGCAACAATGAAGGACAAGTCGAAAATCACCATTACTCTGAGCGGCTACCAAACGGGGCGCAACTTCCCTGCATCAACGTTTGTCTACGACAAGAAATATGTACCTGCAGGCACCCAGGTGGTTGACCTGAGATAAAAAACTGACAAAGACTATGGCTACAACAAAATGCCTGATCATCGGCTCAGGCCCTGCGGGATATACCGCTGCGATCTACGCTTCGCGCGCCAACCTCTGCCCTATCCTCTTCGAAGGAATGCAACCGGGCGGACAACTGACCACTACCTCCGAAATTGAAAATTTTCCAGGCTATCCCGACGGCATCGGCGGCTTCGACATGATGGAAGAGTTGAAGCAACAGGCTGAGCGGTTTGGCACCGACGTGAGAAGCGGCGAAATCGAGAAAATCGACCTATCGAAGCGACCTTTTGTGGCTGTCGACGATAGCGGAGAAACCATAACCGCCGACACCGTGATTATCGCCACGGGCGCGTCGGCAAAATATCTCGGCATTGACGACGAAAAGAAATATGCAGGCCGCGGAGTGTCGGCATGCGCCACTTGCGACGGATTTTTCTACCGCAAGAAGGTGGTTGCCGTGGTGGGCGGCGGTGACACTGCATGCGAGGAGGCTTCTTACCTAAGCAACCTTGCAGCAAAGGTGTATATGATTGTGCGCAAGGATCATCTGCGCGCGTCGCACTTCATGCAGCAGCGCGTGCTGGAGAATCCTAAAATAGAGATTCTCTTCAACACAAACACCCTGGGACTCTTCGGCGAGACGAAGATTGATGGAGCACACCTTGTGCGCCACAAGGGCACCGAACGCGAGGAACAGTTTGACATAGCCATCGACGGTTTTTTCCTCGGCATCGGCCATAAACCCAACACGGAGATTTTCCGCGGACAAATCAACCTCGACCCACAGGGCTATATCGTGACCGAAGGCAAGTCGGCAGCCACAAGCGTGCCAGGCGTGTTTGCCGCCGGCGACGTGGCCGACCCCACCTACCGCCAGGCCATCACCTCCGCTGGCATGGGTTGCAAGGCCGCGCTCGACGCCGAAAAATTTCTCCTCAGCCAACAATAGACGGTACAGGAATACATCACACAAGGCTTAAGCAAAATGTCTCACCCATCCTCTCCTTGCCCCCGATTGCGTGGGCGGTGAACGCTGTTTTTTCTGTTTTCTTGTGTGAAAAATCAA
>CAVEIP010000119.1:0-427 GCA_963615935.1 [Ruminococcus] lactaris
CCACTGAGAATGGTGTGTCGGCCGCGGTTGTGGGTAGCCGGTGAGGTGACCACCTCCGCTTTGTCGGCAACCTCATTGGCATTGCCTCCGAGAGTAACCAATTTCACGTTCTCATCACTTTCATCGTATGTCATACCGTCCTCTGGTACGGTTATCTTCGCGCTACCAAAAGGTATCGCAGCCACAGGAGGCTCGTATGCACCCACCGTGAGTTGGAGATATTCACCCTTGTTGAAAATCATGCCCATTGGCCATATCTGGATTTCAACCGGATAGGCAACACCCTTGTCCAATTTCTGCTCAACCTCTTTAGTGAAGAGATAGTAAGGCTCTGCCTCTGTCGACTTCGACTCATCTAATTTACGCATTGACACACGCATGAAGCCTGTAGCCGCAATCGGCATCCCCGAGACCGACGGAATGGCAT
>CAVEIP010000119.1:437-5751 GCA_963615935.1 [Ruminococcus] lactaris
CCTGCAAATCCATATCATCATAATCCTCGGCAGCCACCCAAAGGTGGAGTTTCATATAGCCTGTGATTTCGGTATCCTTGTCCATCAGCATGCGATAAACCAGACGGTTCTCGCCCGACGCCTCAGAATTGTAGGTCTGACGCATAGTCTTTCCAGGCTTTTTTGTTTGAAGTGCGCTGGAATTGCCGTTAAGATACAGTTTCTTGTATGAAGCCCTTTCTAGAGGCCACGACTGCTCAACGCGGTCGACCACGTCTTCCCCACCAGGATTAAGCACACTCAGCCGCACCTTAGGCGTCTGCTCCCATCCGTTGTCAATACCTTTTAAATAATGGTCAAAGAATCGCAGAAGGTCATCCTGATGAGTGTAGAAATCGAACCACTCGTTGGTGTTGTGCACACGGAGCCACTTGTCGCCCTTCAAACGGCGAAAACCGTCGAAAGTGCCGTGTGTATGCACGTCGTTAGTGTAACTTGCCACCACATAGGCCGGCACATCGACATTCTCAATCTTTGGCGCCTTGTCTTGCCAATAGTTGCACCAATAAGGATGCGTGGCAAGCATCAGCGGCTGATTCTCGAGCAAGCCATATTGCGAAGAAAACGTTTCGGCTATCATTTCGGCAAACTCCGGCATAGGGATGCCGCCACGGTTGGTGTCGCGGAAAAGGTCGGAAAAGCCCTCCCACGGAGCAATGGCAGCAAGGTATTTCGGTCGCTCGCTGGCAACGAACCACTGCGAGGCTGTGAGCCATGAATTTCCAGCCATCGCCACCTTTTGGTTGTTCCACGACTGATGCCCGATCCAATCAATCACGTCCTTTGCATCGAGAGCATCGTCGTGCCCCCAATAAAGGAGATTGCCTTCCGAGCGGTAGGCGCCACGCTTATCGGGGTTGACAATGGCATAGCCTCGAGCGCACCAATATGCGGGGTCGGGCGCTTCAAACTTCTCAAGACCTGAGGTCATCGACTGCGGCACCCCCGAGCGCATCGGCACATCGTCGAGCATCTGTCCACCCACTTCCTTTCCGTAAGGACTCCAGGCAAGGATTGCTGGATAATTGCCTTCTTCTGCGGGCAGAAACACGTCGGTGTAGATTGTAACACCATCGCGTAGAGTGACAGCCACGTCGCGAAGCATCCTTATGTCGCAAGGCAGCGGCATCGAGCCTTGACGGCGGACAGTGCCTTTGCGTAGCAGCAAAGTGTCGGGATGAAAACCAGTGTAGCGAGCGCGATCGGCCGAGGTGGGCAAAGCCCGTCGCAAAGGAGCAGAAAAACTGCTGCCATCAGCGCCATGAAGAGTAACTGTCTGCGCATTGGCACCCATCAAAGAGCATACAGCAAACAGCAAATAAAATATGCGTTTCATAATAATTCTATAAATTTTTACAAACCTGTTTTTTCTGTCTGCAAAATTACAAACAAATTGCGCTACAAATCCATAAATACAAAGCCAGTATTTGTCAAAACGAAAACATTTCCATATTTTTGCGACACCAACAGTCAATCAGATGGTAACACTGCAACATTTCAGCCAACTGATGCAGATGCAAGGCAAAAGCATCGAAGGCATACACGTGAACGAGTTGACAGCGCAGAAACTGGATAGCATCGGCATCGAGTCGACCTACGCCAATTTTTTCTCGTTCATCATCTTTGAAAACGGCGAGGCAATATATATCATCAACAGCCGCCGCCATGAATTAAAGAAAGGCGCAATCCTCGTGCTGTCGCCCAAGCAATTAGTGTTTGTCGACAGTTACTCTGCTGATTTCAAAGCCATCTACGTATCGGTCGAAGTGTCGATGATTGAAAAGATACTCACCCACAGCGTAGAGTATAAAGTGCTTGCAGACCTACTGATAACCAATCAATTGCCCATATTGGAGCAAATCAGTGAGCACCAAGTGCTTGTGCAGTCCACGATGCACCTGATGCTCAAGTTGCAACAGTCGCAGAGCGTAGGCGTCCGCGAAACGATGCAAGTAAACTTACTTCGAAGCCTGATGGGCATTGTTTCCGATGCGCTTCAAGGAAACGGGCAAATGGCAGGCATCTGCCATCAAGAAGTAATCTATAGGCAATTCATCGCCCTTGTTGCCAGCCATTATACGCAGCAGCACTCCACCCGCTTCTATGCCGAGCGATTGTGCGTCACCCCCGTGTATCTGGCACGCATAGTGCGCCGCTATTCCGAAAAGACAGTCAAAGACTTCATCCTATCGCTTGTCTACCACGACGCCATCGACATGCTACGCTACACCGATGCCCAAATTGGAGAAATTGCCCAGCGACTTGGCTTCCCGAACATCGAGACATTCAGCAAATTTTTCAAGAAGCGCAATGGTCAGCCGCCATCGATGGCGCAACGGCGATAGGCAAATTTACAGTAAAAGTGACAAATTGTCATAATCCGTGGTTTGGCACGGGTTATGCAAATTCCAAGGTGTCGGAACCGACATAGAGTCGGGGACGACACAGAAATTGATAAACAAAATAAAAGATATTGATTATGGCAATTAAACCTTTGGCTGACAGAGTTCTCATCGAACCAGCAGCCGCAGAAGAAAAGACAATCGGCGGAATCATCATCCCAGACACCGCAAAAGAGAAACCTTTGCAGGGCAAAGTCATTGCCGCTGGTAATGGCACAAAGGACGAAGAAATGGTTGTCAAGGCAGGTGACACTGTGCTCTACGGTAAATATGCAGGCACAGAGTTGGAATACGACGGCACAAAATATTTGGTAATGCGCCAGAGTGACATTTTGGCAATCCTCGACTAATTAAAAAAACAAATCAATCTAAAAAAGAAAACTATCATGGCTAAAGAAATAAAATTTGACAATGCAGCTCGCGAAGAGCTAAAAAAAGGCGTTGACGAGTTAGCAAACGCCGTAAAGGTAACACTTGGCCCGAAAGGTCGTAACGTGATTGTCGACAAGAAGTTCGGCGCTCCTCACATCACCAAAGATGGTGTAACAGTTGCCAAAGCCGTAGAACTCGAAGACGAGTTCCAGAACATGGGTGCACAACTCGTTAAGGAAGTGGCTTCGAAGACTGGTGACGATGCTGGCGACGGAACAACAACCGCAACAGTTTTGGCTCAAGCCATTGTCAACGTAGGTTTGAAAAACGTTGCTGCAGGTGCCAACCCAATCGACCTCAAGAGAGGTATCGACAAAGCCGTGGCTAAGGTGGTTGAAGGCATCAAGGCTCAGGCTGAAGAAGTTGGCGACGACATGGCAAAGATTGAAAATGTGGCACGCATCTCAGCCAACAACGATGCCGAAATTGGCAAACTCATCGCCGACGCTATGGCAAAGGTTAAGAAAGAAGGCGTAATTACAATCGAAGAAGCCAAAGGCACCGACACTACTGTAAAGGTGGTTGAAGGTATGCAGTTCGACCGTGGCTACATCTCTCCATACTTCGTTACCAACACTGAGAAGATGGAATGCGAGATGGACAACCCATATATCCTCATCTACGACAAGAAGATCAGTGCACTGAAGGATATGCTCCCAGTGCTTGAGGCTGTTGCACAAAGCGGACGTCCGTTGCTCATCATCGCTGAGGACGTTGACAGCGAAGCGTTGGCTACATTGGTAGTGAACCGCTTGCGTGGCTCGTTGAAGATTTGCGCAGTCAAGGCTCCAGGCTTTGGCGACCGCCGCAAAGAAATGCTCGAGGATATCGCAGTGCTTACTCACGGTGTTGTAATCTCTGAAGACAAAGGTTTGAAACTCGATATGGCTACCGTTGACGAACTTGGCTCTGCTGAGAAGGTCACTGTAGACAAAGAAAACACAACAATCGTCAACGGCAACGGCGAGAAGGAACTCATCGCAGAGCGCGTGGCTCAAATCAAGGCTCAAATTGAGAAGACCACAAGCGACTACGACCGCGAAAAACTTCAGGAGCGTCTTGCCAAATTGGCTGGCGGTGTGGCAGTGCTCTACGTTGGCGCACCTTCAGAGGTAGAGATGAAAGAGAAGAAAGACCGCGTAGACGACGCCTTGAGCGCAACCCGTGCGGCTGTGGCAGAAGGCATCGTTCCTGGCGGTGGCGTGGCCTACATCCGCTGCGTTGCCGACCTTGAGAACCTCCACGGCGACAACGACGATGAGAACACTGGTATCCAGATTGTGAAACGTGCAATCGAGGAACCTCTCCGTCAGATTGTTGCAAACGCAGGTCTTGAAGGCGCAGTAATCGTGCAAAACGTAAAGGACGGCAAGGGCGACTATGGCTACAACGCTCACTCTGGTAAATACGAAAACTTCTTCGCAACTGGTGTTATCGATCCAGCCAAGGTTACCCGTGTGGCTCTTGAGAACGCAGCATCAATCGCAGGTATGTTCCTTACCACAGAATGCGTAATCGCTGAGAAGAAAGAAGAAAACCCAGCACCGGCAATGCAAGCCGGCGGTATGGGTGGCATGGGCGGCATGATGTAAGCCGACTATACCATCAATAAGATAATTGAGGTCGATGCCTTTGGGCATCGGCCTCTTTTTTTCGCATTCACGCCACTTTGTTATGTCGTGACTTGCTCTTTTATGCAGAAAGTGTAACTTTGCAAAGATAAACCAAAACAAAACTATGATCAAAAGCGACCAACGACTGCATAACATATCCATTCTGCTGATTTTAGCCGCCATGGCCTTTGCTGTGACATTTTTATGCTCATATCTCATCATGCCGGGACAGCGGGCTTTAGCCGGTGACCAGGACATCTTCTACGAAATTGGGCAAACGGCGACCCCCCTACGTCACGGCTTGGGACAGCAAAGGACCAATCATCTTTCTTGCCAATGCGTTAGGCTATCTTATCACGAAAAGCGCATTAGGGGTTGTGCTTCTTGATGCTTTTAATTTCGCATTGGTGCTATGGTGCAGTTTTTATTTTCTTAAAAAGTACTGCAACACCCGTTATGCAATGGTCTGCCTATTCCCATTTTTAGCCAACTTTGCCACCATCAGTAGCGGTGGAAATATGGTTGGTAACTACACGTTGCTACTATCGGTTATCTGCACATTCCTCACCTACAACTGGAGCCGCGGCTTTCAGGAGGGTAAGACCGAGCACCCATATCGCTATTCCTTTGTCTATGGACTTTTTTTCGCGGCGTGCCTTCTATCGCGCCTGACAAATGCGATGATGCTTTGCGCAAGTATGACAGGAATATATGCGTACTCGCCTATCACCGACAATGGCGCAACATCGGAGCCAATTTCATTGCCTTCGCCGCAGGGTTTCTATTAATGTTTGCACCATTTGCCCTATACTTTGCCCACCACAATGC
>CAVEIP010000120.1:0-4926 GCA_963615935.1 [Ruminococcus] lactaris
GCCAAAAATCAAAGCCACGGCAATACCCTTCATTGCATTGAAGGAGTCAAGTCCTAAATAGATTGTAACGATGCACGCGACTACTGGCTGCACATAGTTGTACATGCCTGTAACTGTAGGGCGCAGATTCTTCTGACCCACGATGATAAACATATAACTTACGAAAGTTGCAAAGACCACAATAAAGAGGATTGATGCAACGTCGCTCGTCCGCAATGCCATCCAATCGGTCGACAAAAGTGTTGTGTAGGAAAATGGAAGAGTTACAAGGAATGCATAGGTAAACATCCATTTCATCACAGTCACCAGCGAATACTTGGAGATAAAGTTTTTGAACAAAACCAAATAAGAGGCATAACTGAGTTGAGCGAAAAGCACCAACAAATCACCGGCAATATGGCTGCCGTTAGCATTCATCGACGACGACTGTCCGCTGCCAAGAATCAGCATCAGCGCACCTCCGGCACCAAATGCTATGCCAATAACTTTTTTACCCGTAATTGGTTCACCAAGGAAAATTGCAGCAAGAAGCATTGCCCAAAGAGGCATACTAGTGGTTATGATTGACGCATCGGCAGGCGACGAGAGTCCGACACCAAAGATGAAGCACCCCTGATTAAACACGATGGCAAGCATCGATGCGCCAAATAGTTTCAACATGTCGCGAGGCGACACATGCTCCGGTTTCTGAAAAAATGACACAATCCAAAACAGCACCATTGCGCCAAACACACGCAAATCGGTCATCACAAGAGGCGTGATGACACCACCAGCCATAACAATCTTCGCCAATGGCGACATCAGTCCCCAACTACTATTGGCCAACAGCATTGCGCCATGGCCTTTCCAACTAAATTTTTCCATAATAAATCTTGTCAAAAACCGCTTTTCCGTTGCCCTCCCCCTGTCATAATCTGGCAATCAGCGAGCCAACGCAGAAACTGCAGTACAAAGTTATGCAATTTATTTCTAAACGGTAAATTAATGGACGCCGCAATGAGAAGTAGCCAAATATTTAAGGCTATCGGCACAAACTATCGTGGAATTTGCGTAAATTTGCTGATTATAGAAAGAACGAAATAATGAACAAATACAATATATTCCGATTTGTTTGCGTTGTGCTACTATGGTTGGCATTGTGCTACATTCTTATCACGAGGAGTCAAGTGGTTGATTTCCGAGTGGTTTTTGCTATCATCGCATCGGGAATTGTAATATTTGTGCCAATCTATAAGAAATACAAACGTGAGAAAGGTGACTGAAAAATATCCATTACTATCAAAAATCAATAGTCCCGCAGACCTTCGACAACTTCCAGTGCAGGAACTGCCGAAAGTGTGTCAGGAGTTGCGCGACTTTCTTATAGATTCCCTATCTGTGAATCCTGGGCATTTTGCGTCAAGCATGGGCTCTGTAGAAATAACCGTGGCTCTTCACTATGTGTTCGACACACCTTACGACCGAATCGTGTGGGATGTAGGGCATCAGGCCTATAGCCACAAGATTCTAACGGGCCGCCGCGACGCTTTTGCAACCAACCGAATGATGAACGGGCTGAGCGGATTTCCTAATCCCGCAGAAAGCGAATACGACAGTTTCATTGCCGGACACGCATCAAATTCCATATCGGCAGCGTTGGGTATGGCCATTGCTTCGCGCGTGAAGGGAGAAACCCGTCGAAATGTTATTGCCGTAATCGGAGACGCATCAATCGCAGGCGGTTTGGCTTTCGAGGGCTTGAACAATGCAGCAAGCACCAACAGTAATCTGCTGATTGTGCTCAACGACAACGACATGGCTATTGCCAACAATGTGGGTTCGCTCAACAAATATCTCGTAAACATAACCACTTCGAAGAGCTACAACACCCTGCGCTATAAGGTGTATCGTGCGCTTCGCAAGGTACACATGGTTACCGAACGCCACCGCGGCATAATCCTGCGCTTCAACAACAGCCTGAAGGCTTTGATTACACGCCAGCAGAACATATTCGAAGGCCTGAATATACGTTACTTTGGTCCATACGATGGGCACGACGTGATTCGATTGGTGCGAGTATTCACTGACTTGAAAGCGATGGACGGGCCAATCTTGCTGCATCTGCGCACAGTCAAAGGCAAAGGCTATGCTCCAGCAGAAAAGGATCCTTGCGTATGGCATGCGCCTGGCAAATTCGACAAAGAGACTGGCGAAATTATAAAGTCAAAGAGCGACGGCCGCTTGAAATACCAAGACGTGTTTGGGAAAACATTGGTGGAACTTGCCAAGAACAACCCCAACATTGTAGGCATCACAGCCGCAATGCCGACAGGATGCTCAATGACATTCATGCAAGAACAATTTCCGAGCCGCACATTTGATGTGGGCATTTCCGAAGGACATGCCGTAACATTCTCAGGCGGATTGGCAAAAGACGGTGTTTGCCCGTTCTGCTGCATCTATTCCACATTCCTACAACGAGGCTTTGATGAAATTATCCATGACGTAGCCATTCAGAACCTGCATGTAGTGTTCTGCATAGACCGTGCTGGAATTGTCGGTGAAGACGGTGTTACCCACCACGGAGCCTTCGACCTCGCCTATCTGCGTGGCATACCCAACCTCACCATAGCCTCTCCTCTCGATGAGCACGCGCTGCGCGACTTGATGTTTACCGCGCAAGCCGCCGACCATGGTCCATTTGCCATCCGCTATCCGCGTGGCAAATGCGAGCATGCCGATTGGCACAGCGAGATGCAAGAAGTGGCCATCGGCAAAGGGCGCAAACTGAAAGACGGCAACGATATTGCCGTACTGACCCTCGGTCCGATAGGCAACATAGCAGCGGCTGCAATTGCAGAAGCGGAGAGCAATGGCATATCTGTTGCCCATTACGACATGGTATTTCTGAAGCCTCTTGATGAGGATTTGGTGAAAGAAGTGGCAACAAAGTTCAACCATTTGATAACTATCGAAGACGGCACAATAACCGGTGGACTTGGGTCTGCCGTGATGGAATGCGTGAATGCCAACGGACTGAGCGCGACAGTGCATCGGATCGGCATTCCTGACAAATTCATAAAGCAAGGCACGGTTGAACAACTATATGCTCAATGCGGCATGGACAAAGACAGCATACGCGTTTTGATTACAAGCATCGTGAAGGGAGGTAGCGAGAAATGAAAATAGTCATTGCCGGAGCAGGCGAAGTGGGTACGCACTTGGCAAAACTCCTGTCGAAGGAAGGTCTTGACATCATATTGATCGACAACGATGAGAGCAAGTTGCTCGCCATTGATGCCAATTACAACTTGATGACAATGACGGGCAGCCCTACGGCATTCAAAGTGCTTAAGAATGCGAAGGTGGGCAGTTGCGACTTGTTTATAGCCGTCACGCCTTTTGAAACGCGCAATATCGTGTCGTGCACATTTGCAAAGAAACTCGGGGCTAAAAAGACCGTAGCACGTATCGACAATTACGAGTTCCTAAAGCCAGAATACCAAACATATTTTGCTGAGATGGGCGTTGACGACCTCATCTACCCTGAGAATTTCGCTTCGCTTGAGATTATCAGCGCCTTGAAACATTCATGGGTGCGCAATTGGTTTGAACTCTACAATAGCGAACTCATACTGAGTGGCATTAAACTGCGCGAACACACACAAATCATTGGAATGAAGATTAAGGATTTGGCAATGGAAGGCCACCCATTCCACATTTGTGCTATTCGCCGCCGTCACGAGACGATTATTCCTCGAGGCGATGACCACTTGGAACTCAACGATATTGTGTATTTTCTGTTCCGCCGCGACAGCATCGACTACATTATGGAAATATGCGGAAAGCGGACAAAGACCATCAAGAAGATTCTCATCATGGGCGGCAGCCGTATTGGTATACAATTGGCAAATATGCTCGATGACTCGTATAAAATCAAATTTATCGAAAACGACCGCGATAAATGCTATAAACTCGTGGAGAAGATTCCTGCCAATTGTTCCGTGGTCAACGGCGATGCTCGGGACATCGATTTGCTCCGAGAGGAAGGCATTGCCGATTATGATGCATTTATTGCGCTGACCGACAGTTCGGAAACAAACATATTGGCATGTCTCACAGCAAAAGAATTCGGTGTGTGGAAGTCGATTGCCGAGGTGGAAAACATCCAGTTTATTGCCGAAGCCGACAATCTTAACATCGGCACTGTGATCAACAAGAAACTGCTGGCATCAAGCAAGATTTTCCAGATACTGCTCGACTTTGACTCGTCGAACGCAAAATGTTTGGCACTGACCGATGCAGAGGTGGCAGAAATCACTGCAAGCGAGAAATCAAAAATCACCAAGGCCCCAGTAAAGGACTTAAAGTTGTCGCACGACATGACAATCGGTGGACTTATCAGGGACGGAAAAGGGATGCTCGTAAACGGCTCGACAAAGATAGAGCCTGGCGACAGAGTGTTGGTGTTCTGTCTTTCCGGCGCAATCCACAAAATCGAAAAGATGTTTCATTAACAAGGCATAATGGTATTCGGAAAAAACAGAATAAATTTTGGAGTCGTAGCCAAATTGCTGGGACTTCTGCTACTGATTGAAGCGGTTTTTATGCTTCCATCGCTGTTTGTAAGCATTGCTTACGGCGAAACCGAGGCTATGTGGAGTTTTGTTTATGCCATAGCCATAACTGCGGGTGTCGGCGCTCTCGGATTTATCGCCCCTATCCGCAACCGAGACATGGGACGGCGTGAGGGATTTCTACTCACTTCCCTAACATGGTTTATCTTCTCGATTTTCGGCATGATTCCGTTTCTCCTTCAACCATGCGGACTACCTGTTGCAGACGCGTTTTTCGAAACGATGTCGGGTCTGACAACTACCGGCGCGTCAATCATGACATCCGTCGACAGTCAATCACACGGCATCTTGCTATGGCGCGCCGTAACCC
>CAVEIP010000120.1:4936-5601 GCA_963615935.1 [Ruminococcus] lactaris
GTAACCCACTTTATCGGCGGTATGGGAATCATTCTTTTCACCTTGGCAGTCATTCCGATGCTCAACAAGCAAAGCGGCCTCCAGTTGTTTAACGCTGAGGTAACTGGGCTGACTCATGAAAAGATACGTCCACGCATAAGCAACACAGCAAAGACATTATGGGCCATCTATCTGTCGCTGACAATTGCATTGGTGCTACTTCTATGGTTAGGCCCCATGAACTTTTTTGACGCCGTGTGCTATGGCTTTTCAGCAATAGCGACAGGCGGTTTTGCTCCGCACGACGACAGTGTGGCATTCTACGGCTCCACCTATGTGAAGATTGTGATGACAGTGTTTATGTTTGTCGCAGGCATAAGTTTCAGTTTGATTTACCGCATCATCAAGGGCGATTTCAAGAGTCTACTGAAAAACGACGTGACCCGATGGTATATAAAGATTGTGCTATTTTCAATGGTTGCAATAGGTATCATCGAATATATGGCAGGAGATGAGTCATGGCAGAATTTGCTTGCCGATGTGCCATTTCAGACCGTATCGGCCATAACATCGTCAGGATTTAATGCCACAGACATTAATTTGTGGCAACACGGCTCGATTATCATTGTGATAGCACTGATGATGACTGGCGCCTGTGCAGGCTCAACTACTGGTGGTGTGAAGAT
>CAVEIP010000121.1:0-5458 GCA_963615935.1 [Ruminococcus] lactaris
AGCCTTTTTTTGCTTGTCCACAAAAAAAGCTGCACCGCGAGCGGCACAGCCTTCTGAAAAAATTTATATGCAGTGTTTGCTTACTTGCTTGCTTTGCGTTTCATCGCGCGCTTCTTGAAATAGAGCCAATATCCTGTAATCGGGAGAGAGGCACCGACGATGCTCACTGCGAAAGTGATAATCTTGGTGGCAATGCCGCCCCATTTGCCTACGTGGATTTCGTGGAACGCGGTCATCCATGCCGTGCCCTTCGGCACGAGGTGCAGTCCGATGGCTGCGCCAGTGACGGCGATGGCGAGAATCCATATCAACACCCAAAAGCCGAGACTCACGTGCAGGTCGTAGAACCGCTTGTAGCGGGTCTTGTTCCACACCACGGCAAACCGTTGCCGCCACTGCTTGCGGTTGCGCGGCCACACCATCCAGATGCCGCTCACCAGCACTCCGACAAACGCCACAGTGGTGTAGGTGACAATCAAGCGTCCAGTAGCGCCGAGATAAAACGACGTGTGGAAGCGGGTAACATAGGAGAAGAAGTCGCGCTTGCGCGTTGTGCCGTAGGGCGCATCGGCTGCCTTGTGCTTGTGGCGGCTGTGCACTGCCGCTGGAACTGCGTCAGCAGCGGCTTTCTTAACGTTGTGGTGAGCCTCCACGCGAGGCATGCCGAGGGCGTTGCGTATCTCATTCTTAAACACAAGTGTGGCTCCCGACAGGCATATCAAGGTGATGAGTATGCCCAACGGGAGTGATAGCCACACGTGTATGTCATGCAATGTGTTGCGGGTCATCCTATGCTATTTGTTGAAGTTGATTTTTAGACCCACAACCAGCATGCGGCCCGGTGAATAGAGGGCGTGGCGAATGTTGGTGGTTGAAATGCGGTCGTCCACCTTGTTGAAGATGTTGTCCACACCGATGCTTGGAATAAGGTCGAGCATGCGGCCAATCTTGAAGGTGTGGGTAGTGTTGACGTTTACCACGCCATAGCCTGGAGCGTCCTCATAGTCGGGATAGTAGGTGCGCGACTGGAAGCGTCCGTTCACGTTGGCGTTGAGAGTGTAGAATCCGCCCCATGTGTGACGGTAGTTGAGTGCTGCCGTACCGCTGTTCTTGTAGGTGCGCTCGAGGGTTTTCCACACACCTGCGCTGCGCGACTGGCCGTAGGTGTAGGCATAGTTGGCAAGGAGCGAGAGGTCGCGGGTAATGTTGACCGAGGCATTGACCTGAATGCCTTTCACGATACCCTTGTCGCTGTTCACATAGCGGCCGTAGGTCTTGAGGTTTGCCATCTGTGCCTCTGTGATTTCTGGGAATTCCTTCGAGAGTTCGGCGCGGATTGCGTCGTCCACGGTGATGGTTTCCTTCACAATCATATCCTTCACAAAGTTGAGATAGCCCATCACGGAGATGGAGAAGATATTGTTGGTGTACTGCACGCTGAACGAAGCATAGTGGCTCTGTTCGGCGTCAAGGTCCTTGTTGCCGAAAGTGATTACCGGGCGCTTACCCATGAGTTTGAAGTAGTGGTAGTAGAGTTCGTCGAGACCTGGCGCGCGGAAGCCGCGAGAGTAACTTGCACGGATGCGGAAATTGCCTGGCGAATACATCAACGACACCTTTGGGGTGAAGTTGTTGCCAAACGCTTCATGGTGGGTATAGCGAAGGCCTACGGTTGCCGACAGGTCGTCAAAAATCTTGGTGTCGTGCTGCACGTAGGCGGCGAAGGTGTTCACACTGTTGTCCACATCGCCGTTGGTGGCGTTGAGATAGTCCTTGCGCCAGTCGGCTCCGATGATGGTTGTGGCGTTGTTGTAGAAGTGGAACACGCCCTTGAGTTCGCCCTCGTAGTATTTCTGGCGCTTGGTGCGGGCATAGTCGCCGAGTTTGTAGGAGTTGTAGTCGGCCTTATACTTGTTGCCGGAGCGGTAGTCGTCGCCCACGAAGTCGAGTTGGAGTTCGTGCTTGCCGAGCGTATATTTCGCGCCGGCGTTCCAGCGCCAGCCTTCATAGCGCATGTCGTAGTAGTAGCCGCCATTCTGGCCCTCCACTGGTAATGGACGGTCGGTCATTTTGTAGTTGTACTGGCCTCCTGCATAGAGAGAGAGGTTTTTCAGCGGACGGAAGTCGAAGTGTTGTCCAACGACGTTGGATGTGTAACCGATATAGTCTACGTCGATGGTGGTAGTGACGTTGCCATCGCTGTCCATCTCTTTGTCGGAGAGTTGGTAACTGTCGGCCTCTTCGTGGAAGAACGAGGTGTGGGAGTCGACATACTTGGTAGCGATGTCGAGGTTCACGCCCTGCGACCACTGGCCTTTGCCAGAAACGCGGGTGTTGGACGTGGCCTTGATGAGGTCCTCCACTGGTTGGTCGGTGATGATGTTGATTACACCGCCGATGGCATCGGAGCCGTAGAGTGCCGAGGCCGCGCCGTCGAGCACCTCGATGCGCTTCACGTTCGACATGTTGATGCGGTTAAGGTCTACATTGCCTGATATGTCGCCAATCACCTTCTTGCCGTTGATGAGTATGAGCACATACTTGTTGCCCAGTCCGTTGACGCGGATATACGACCCCATAGCGTTGGGCGAGAACGAAATCTGGGGCATCAGGCGCGACATAGCGTCCTGGAAGTCGGTCACACCGGCTTCGTTGATGAGTGCCTTCGATAGCACGTGCACCGGTGTGGTGGTCGACTTCAGCATTTGGCGGTGACCGTTACCGGTAACCACCACAGGGTCAAGTTCAAAGATTTTCTCATCGATGCCGTCGCTCTGCGCCTCGGCAGTCGTAGTCTTGTTCTCCGTCTTGCTTTCAGAGCGGGCAATCGGAGTGGAGATGACGGCTGCTGCCATCATCAACAGAGTGATTTTTTTGTTCATATTTTTTAGGGTTGTTTGCTTATTTGATAAGTTCTGCGATTTTGTCCACAATGAGTTGCTGAATCTCGGGCATCTTGCCCAAACCGCTCATCACCACGGTCACCGTGTAGCCGTCGCTCTCCAGTTGGCTGCGCCATTCACCGTCCACATCGTCGCGCAGATGGTTGCCGGCAATGTAGAGTAGCGGCACGAGCACCACATTCTTGCTTCCGCCCTTTGCCAAGAGGTGGCGGGTGCTGTCGAGTGTGGGATAGCCTTCGATAGTGCCAACATGCCAGTTGCTGTGGCCTTCGTCCTTGAGCAGATAGTCAATCTGGCTGTAAACGGCATTGGCAGGGCTGTCGCTGCCGTGCCCCACAAGCACCACCTGTTTATCTCTGAGATCAATGCCAAGTGTCGATGTGAGGTATTTCTCAATCATCGCTGTCATGCTGCGACAGTCGTCCACGTTGTAGAGCAACGCGCGCCCAACGTTGAGCGCCTCAAACTGTGATTTTTTCTGCTTCGCAGCCAACTTGATAACATCAGTCATGTTGCCATCGAGCAACATAGTGCTCTGCACCGCCACACGCTTGCATCCGCGAGCCTTGAGGGTGTCGAGCGCCTCGGCGACGGTCATCTTGTGGATGCCGCGCTTGTCGAGCGTCTTAATCACCGAAGCAGCCGTGTAGGCCTCCACCACTTCGCATTGTGGATAGCGCGCAGCCACAAGACTGTCAAGCATGTCGATGGTAGCGTGACGGCTGGCATCATTGTTGGAGCCATAGTGCACCATAAGGATGCCCGTCTTGCCCTCAGCAGGCAATGCCAGGCAAAATGTCACAATAAGAATGATAAAAGAAAAGATTCTGATAGTCCGCTTTTTCATATAAATGCAATTCATCTTTGATTCGCTTGCAAAATTACATCCCCGCGCAATGCGTTTCAATACTCACAAATTGCGATTTTCACCATCCCCAACCCCTGCCTATAACAACAAATAATAAATCCTCCCGTCGCAATGAGTCGCAATATTCCCAAACCTCACTGCTTCAGCCTGTGCCTCGACAAGCAACCTGGGCATAGAGGGCTTATAAAAGATTTCATGATTTGTCAATTAGAGAGGAAAAGCGTAGATTTGTGATGGAATTATATTCTTTAGCAAAGAGTAATGGCACAAACAATATATCATGGCAGCAATGTCATCGTGGAACATCCCGACATACGCATCCGAGGTTACGAGAAAGACTTCGGATATGGTTTCTACTGCACCAACTTCGAGAAGCAAGCCAAAAAATGGGCTCTAACAAAGAAGGGCAAACATGTCGTAAACCTCTACGAGTTCACGGGATATGATGGTTGCAAGACTAAAATTTTCAAAGAAATGACCGAGGAATGGCTCGACCTCATCGTAGATTGCAGAAGAGGTATCCGCCACGACTATGACATAGTAGAAGGGCCAATGGCAGACGACACAATTTGGAATTTTGTTGAAGACCTTGTTTCGGGCGAAATCAGCCGAGAAGCGTTTTGGGCTCTTGTGAAATTCAAGCATCCAACGCACCAAATCGTATTCTGTACACAAAAAGCATTAAAATGCATTAAGTATATTTCAAATTACTCTTTGTAACACTCTCTAAAGGACTTGATTATGAAGAATATATATTTCCCTGAAGAAGAAATCACGGAGAATGACCTGTTCTTTGTCTGCAGCATGATAGAACGAGTGGCCAGACAGATTAAGCAACACAACAAGTATGTAGTCAACAAGATTGGCTACCAAGGCTTCTTGCGTCAACTTTCAATTGCCGACACCTTACATTGTGAAAATCCGCTAAAAGTAGCCGACGACTGGAAACAAAACTTTCAGTTGGAACAAGGCGACTTCGACATTACAAAAGTAGACCCCGAGCTCTGTTCTCACATTCCTACTCCTCATGACATGGGCAAGGTCTATACTCGTCTTGTCCTGCAAACCAGACTTGATGAGGAAGACTATGCAAAAGGCATCATCAGAGTATACAATGATGACATCTGCGAGGTCATCGACAACTATAATTGTTCCGCCTACTACGAGCCTTCTTACTATATAGCAAGAAGCTACTTTGCCGGAGGTTTTGTATAATATCCATTCCACCCCCTGTAGCGCGCTCCACCCTCACCGACAATCGTCATCACCGCGTCGGTGAGCGCTTGGTGGCTGTTTCAGAGGAGAGCTGTCTCAGCGACGTGTGCGCCTCGTCGAGGCGCAATGATCCAAAACCCCATGGCTTCAGCCTGGGGCGAAGCAATCCACCAAAATAAGCGTGCTGTAAGTACGCCACCGCACCGACAAAAAACGCTCAACTATTTGCGTAGTTGCTTGTCGTTTGATATTCTACCGCGTAGCCAGTAAGTGCATTAAGATGGTCAATAAACTTTTCTCCCGACGTCACGTAGTCTGGCAGCGTAAGCCCGAGCCTCAGCATCTTGGGCTAATGCACTTGTATAACCTGATTCATTTATTCACTGTCTGTTGTATTTTTTTTCTTGACATCCATATCAGAGTAAGGATCACAGCACACAGACTTAATACAGCGGCAAGAATCTCACAAATG
>CAVEIP010000122.1:0-5113 GCA_963615935.1 [Ruminococcus] lactaris
GAGTAAACAGCGCAAGAGAGCGCTTGTTGAAGATGCAAAGAGCAACCAAACGAACAAAAACGAATTTATTAGAAAAATGAGAAAGGCAAAACCTAAAAAAAGAATTATCTTGCCGGATCCAAAATTCGGAGACACAAGAGTAACTAAATTTGTGAATCACTTGATGTATGACGGTAAGAAGAACACTGCATACACAATATTCTATAGCGCATTGGAGACTGTGAAGTCGAAATTGCCAAACGAAGAAAAAACAGCGCTCGAAATCTGGAAAGCAGCGCTCGAAAATATCACACCACAAGTAGAGGTTAAGTCACGCCGTGTAGGTGGTGCAACCTTCCAAGTTCCTACAGAGATCCGTCCGGATCGTAAGGAGTCTATTTCAATGAAAAATCTAATCATCTTTGCTCGCAAACGTGGCGGAAAGACAATGAGCGACAAGCTCGCTGCAGAAATTGTTGACGCATTCAATGAGCAAGGTGGCGCATTCAAACGTAAAGAGGATATGCACCGTATGGCTGAGGCTAACCGTGCGTTCGCACATTTTAGATTTTAATTTGACCAAATAAACAACAATGGCTAACATAGACGAAAAACTAAATCTGACGAGAAATATCGGTATCATGGCCCACATCGATGCCGGTAAGACTACAACATCGGAACGTATCTTGTTCTACACTGGTTTGACTCACAAGATTGGTGAGGTGCACGATGGTGCAGCAACCATGGACTGGATGGAACAAGAGCAGGAGCGTGGTATCACAATTACTTCTGCAGCAACAACAACCTTCTGGAACTACGAAGGCAAGAAGTATAAAATCAACTTGATTGACACTCCGGGACACGTTGACTTCACTGTGGAGGTTGAACGTTCGCTCCGCGTGCTCGACGGCGCTGTTGCAACATTCTGCGCCGTAGGTGGTGTTGAGCCACAGTCTGAGACAGTATGGCGTCAAGCAGATAAATATAATGTGCCACGTATCGGTTACGTCAACAAGATGGACCGCTCGGGTGCAAACTTCTTCGAGGTTGTACGCCAAGTACGCGAAGTGCTCGGTGCTAACCCAGTTGCCATCCAAGTGCCAATCGGTGCAGAGGAGACATTCAAGGGTGTGGTTGACTTGATCACTATGCAGGCATACTTCTGGCATGACGAGACTATGGGTGCTGAGTACAGCAAAGAAGAAATCCCAGCATCGTTGAAAGACGAGTGCGAGTCGATGCGCGACAAGATGCTTGAGACAATCGCCGAGTACGACGATGACTTCATGACAAAATATTTCGACGATCCTTCGACAATCACTGAGGACGAAATTCGCCGCGTAATCCGTAAGGCAACATTGGCAATGGAAATCGTTCCAATGATTTGCGGTTCTTCATTCAAGAACAAAGGTGTTCAGTGCTTGCTCGACGACGTTTGCGCATTCCTCCCTAGCCCAGAAGACTCAGGTGAAATCATCGGTAAGAACCCGGATGATCCAGAAAAGGAAGAAGTTCGCCGTCCAATCTTTGAAGATCCAATGTGTGCATTGGCATTCAAGATTGCAACTGACCCATACGTAGGTCGTCTCTGCTTCTTCCGTGTTTATTCAGGTCAGATTGACGCTGGTAGCTACGTGTACAACACTCGTTCACGCAAGAAAGAGCGTATCAGTCGTCTGTTCCAGATGCACTCAAACAAACAGAACCCTAAAGAAACTATCGGTTGCGGTGATATCGGTGCCGGTGTAGGTTTCAAGGATATCCGCACAGGTGATACTCTCTGCGACGAAGCACATCCAATTACCCTTGAGGCAATGGAGTTCCCAGATCCAGTGATCGGTATCGCAGTAGAGCCTAAGACTCAGAAAGACCTCGACAAACTCGGCGTTGGCTTGCAGAAGCTTGCTGAAGAGGACCCAACATTCCGTGTTGAGACTAACGAGGAAACTGGTCAAACCGTCATCAGCGGTATGGGTGAGCTTCACCTCGACATCATCATCGACCGTTTGCGTCGTGAGTTCAAGGTAGAATGTAACCAAGGCCGTCCACAAGTAACATATAAGGAAGCAATCACTAAGCCAGTTGAACTTCGCGAAGTGTTCAAGAAGCAGACCGGTGGTCGCGGTAAGTTCGCCGACATCATCGTACGCGTTGAGCCAGTTGAAGAAGGCTTCGAAGGCAACCTCCAATTCGTTGACGAAGTGAAGGGTGGTAACATTCCTAAGGAATTTATCCCATCAGTACAGAAAGGTTTCACTACAGCAATGAAGAACGGTGTGCTCGCAGGCTTCCCAGTAGAGCAACTCAAGGTTACCTTGCTCGACGGTTCGTTCCACCCAGTGGACTCTGACCAACTTTCATTCGAACTCTGTGCCATCCAAGCATTCAAGAAAGCTTCTGAGAAGGCAGGCCCAGTTCTTCTTGAGCCAATCATGAAGATTGAGGTTGTAACTCCAGAAGAAAGCATGGGTGACGTGATCAGCGACTTGAACAAGCGTCGTGGTCAGGTAGAAGGCATGGAAACAAGCCGCAGCGGTGCCCGCATCGTAAAGGCCAAAGCTCCATTGGCAGAAATGTTCGGCTACGTAACAGCATTGCGTACCATCACTTCAGGCCGTGCCACTTCCACAATGTCGTTCAGCCACTATGCAGAAGTAAGCGCTTCAATTGCAAAGGGTGTGCTTGAAGAGTGTCAAGGTAGAACAGATTTGTTGAAATAATAATAACTAAAAATATGAGCCAAAAAATCAGAATCAAATTAAAATCTTACGATCACAACTTGGTTGACAAGTCAGCTGAGAAGATTGTAAAGACAGTGAAGGCAACAGGCGCAGTGGTCAGCGGACCAATTCCATTGCCAACTCACAAGAGAATTTTCACTGTCAACCGCTCGACTTTCGTTAACAAGAAATCGCGCGAACAATTCCAACTCTCGTCGTTCAAACGTTTGATCGACATCTACAGCTCGACAGCAAAGACTATCGATGCGTTGATGAAGCTCGAATTGCCTAGCGGCGTTGATGTAGAAATCAAGGCGTAAGTAAGTAAACAAAAGAATTTGAAACATTTAAAAAATTAGAGAAATGCCAGGATTATTAGGAAAGAAAATCGGAATGACATCCGTATTCAGTGCCGACGGTAAGAATGTACCGTGCACTGTTATCGAAGTAGGTCCTTGTGTAGTTACTCAGGTAAAGACATTGGAGAAAGACGGCTATGAGGCATTGCAGCTCGGCTTCGAAGACAACAAAGAGAAGCACACTACAAAACCTCTTCAGGGTCACTTCAAGAAAGCAGGAGTAGCCAACAAGCGTCACTTGGCCGAGTTCAAAGGTTTTGATGAAAGCTACAAATTGGGCGACGAAATTACCGTAGCTCTCTTCGAGGGCGCAGAGTTTGTCGATGTAATCGGCACCTCAAAAGGTAAAGGTTTCCAAGGTGTTGTAAAACGTCACGGCTTCGGTGGTGTAGGACAGACAACTCACGGTCAGCACAACCGTCTTCGTGCTCCGGGTTCAATCGGTGCATGTTCTTACCCAGCAAAGGTGTTCAAAGGAATGCGTATGGCAGGTCAGACAGGCAACGAGCGTGTGACAGTCCAAAATCTTAAGGTGGTAAAAGTTATCCCAGAACACAACGTTTTGATGATCAAGGGTTCTGTTCCAGGAGCAAAAGGTTCAATCGTTTTAATTGAGAAATAATGGAAGTTGCAGTATATAACATCGAAGGAAAAGATACAGGCCGCAAAGTAACGCTCAACGATAGCGTATTCGCTATCGAGCCAAACGAGCACGCTGTATATCTTGACGTTAAGCAATATCTTGCCAACCAGCGTCAAGGCACTCACAAATCGAAGGAAAGAAGCGAGGTTTCTGGTTCAACCCGTAAACTTCACAAACAGAAAGGTGGCGGCGGCTCACGTATTGGTGACATCAACTCACCGGTTCTCGTCGGCGGTGGTCGCATTTTCGGTCCTCGTCCACGCACTTATGAGTTCAAACTCAACAAGAAAGTTAAGCAATTGGCTCGCAAGTCAGCTTTGTCAGTAAAGGCTCAGGACAACGCTATCATCGTGGTTGAAGATTTCAACTTCGAGGCACCGAAAACTAAAGAATTCGTAAAGTTTGCTAAAAATATACAAGTAGCCGATAAAAAGGCAGTTATGGTTTTATCAGACCAAAATAAAAATGTATATTTGTCAGCTCGTAATTTGCCCAATGTGGAAATTGTAACTGCTTCGAGCTTAAACACATACAAAATCATGAACAATCGTTCGTTGATTTTGAGCGAGAGCAGCGTAGCAGTGATTAACGAATTTTAAAAGTAAGGAGGAATAAAAAATGGAAATAATGATCAAACCGATTGTTACTGAAAAGGCGACAGCGACTAGCGAGAAGCTGAATCGCTACACATTTCGCGTATCTCCTGATGCCAACAAGGAGCAAATAAAGAAACTCGTTCAGAGTTTGTACGGCGTCAAAGTGGTTTCAGTCAACACTGCAAACTACGATGGCAAAAGAAAGCAACGCTACACTAAGACTGGCCTTCAGCGCGGCAAGACAGCTGCCTTTAAGAAAGCCTATGTCAAAGTAGCCGAAGGTGAAACTATAGATTTTTATAGCAATATTTAATAGAAAATGGCAGTAAGAAAATTGAAGCCCACAACACCGGGGCAAAGACACAAAGTTATTGGTGTATTCGATGAAATCACTGCATGTACACCAGAGAAAGCTCTTACAGTCGGAAAAAGAAGCACAGGCGGACGCAACGCTGAAGGTCACCGCACTACACGTTATGTAGGCGGCGGCCACAAGCGCAAGTTCCGTTTCATCGACTTTAAGAGAACAAAAGACGGTGTGCCAGCGACCGTAAAGTCAATAGAGTACGATCCGAACCGTTCGGCTCGCATCGCATTGCTCTATTACGCAGACGGTGCAAAGGCATACATAATTGCACCCAACGGATTGCAAGTTGGCTCTACAGTTATGAGTGGAGAGGACGCCGCACCAGAGGTGGGGAACGCTCTTCCACTAAGCAAAATACCTGTTGGTACTTTAATTCATAACATTGAGCTGCGTCCTGGTCAGGGAGCCTTTATGGTTCGCTCGGCTGGTACATTTGCACAGCTGACCTC
>CAVEIP010000123.1:0-4962 GCA_963615935.1 [Ruminococcus] lactaris
GCTTTATCATGTGAGTCATCTTGGCGGCATCTTTTCTTCGTTCAATGTGCCTACCGTAGGTCGTGTGGATTTCTACAAATCATCGTTTCCGTCGAGATACGGCGGCCGCATTTCGTCGATTGCTGACATACTGATGAAGCGCTCCGACTTTGAACAATTCCATGGCAGGTTTTCAATCGGATTGCTTTGCGCCAATGTGTTTCTTACAGGTCCAATTGTCAAGGACCGCACAGCATTTACAATTGGTGCCCGTCGCTCATGGATTGATGCAGTATCTGCTCCGACCCTTGCAATTGTCAACGCCATAAACAAGAAGGGCGGCAAAAAGAATATTTTCGGCTATGACTTCACTGATGTCAATCTGCGCCTTGACCACAAATTCAATTCTTCACTGTCGGCCTATGTTGTGGGCTATTACGGATATGACCGGTTGAAGATTGGCAAGCGTGAGTTTGAGAGCACGAACTATGGCTATTCTGCTGGAACAGGTAGCACTGGTGCAGACGACAGCGAGCAGACCAGATACTTTGATGAGAATGTAAACCGACTGTCGTGGGGCAACTGGGGTGTGCTTGGCGCGCTGGAATGGCACGTAGGACCGGGTACATGGAGCACGTCGGTTTACTATTCAAGATATACATCCTCATATCGTCAGGAGCATGAATATCAAAGCGATATGAATGCAGCCGATACATATGGCTATAGCAAAAGTAGGACGCGTAACGGCATAGGTGACATAGGTGTTAGGACGGCGTATGTGGCAGACTTCAGCAAGACATACCGCTTCCGTGCTGGACTTGAATATACCAATCACAATTATCTGCCGGAATGGTTGCTTAACCAATTTTACACCAATGGAATAAGTAGCGAAGACCGCAACGCTAATGCCCATCTTACGGCAAACGAGTATGCCGGATATGTTGATAATACCCTCAATTTCTCCGACAATGTGGCATTTAATGTAGGGCTCCGTGCGGCAGCCTATAGAATTCAACAACACACCTTTACTGATGTTGAGCCGCGCGCCTCGGTGAAATTTGCTGTGGGCGAGAACTATAGCATCAAGGCCAGTTATGCTCGGATGCACCAGTACGTGCAGCAGATTTCAAACAACTATATCAACCTTCCAACTGATCTATGGCAGCCCGTCACGGCATCGTTCAAGCCAATACGCAGCAACCAGTATTCGTTGGGCGTGTATGGCAATCTGCCGTTGGCGATGTATTTCTCAGTTGAGGGATGGTACAAGACGATGAGCAACCTGCTTGAATACCGCGACGGAGTGTCGGTGCTAAATCCACGCCTCTATTGGGAGGACAAACTGACGATGGGCAAAGGGTGGTCGTATGGTGTGGACATTGCCGTGACCAAGGAAGTAGGACAGATTACAGGCACAGTTGGCTATGGCCTGTTGTGGAACTGGCGCAAGTTTGGTGAACTTAACCAAGGACGGAAATTTCCAGCCAAGTTTGACAACCGCCACAAAATCAACATCAATGTGGCGTATAAACTCAACGACAGGTTTAACTTCAATGCCGGTTGGACTTATATGACAGGCAACCGGTTGACCCTCTCGATGTACAACTACGACATCCCTGGCACGTTATTTCCAGATGCGCCAACGGTAGGGCCTCCTGGATACGGCAATGAGATTGACGGACTAAACTATTATCCGACAAGAAACAATGTGCGCCTGCCTGCATATCACAGGCTTGACCTCGGCATGACCATCCACCGCGACTACCGCAAGGGTCGCTCGGGCGAATGGAACGTGAGCATCTATAATGCTTATTGCCACATGAATGCGCTTACGGTGAAGAAGGACAACGAAAACGATGTTGCCTTCACTCCCGACAAGGAGCATTGGCATCGTGCATTTAAGACTTTGAGCCTCATACCGATAATTCCATCAGTTTCCTATACTTATTCATTCTGAAAAACTATGCGAATCAATCATTATATTTTTGTGGCATTGGTTGCTGTCATGCTGTCGGCGTGCGAACATGAGGTGAATCTTGATAAATACCGCGACAAGGACAGTGAAAACCTTCTAACGCTCAACGCAATGATATGCCCTGACTCAACCGTGAAGGTGTCTGCCACGAAGACCTATTTCTTCTCCGATGTGCATCAAGGGCGGACGTATGTCAAGGATTTGTCAATCGCTGTGGCGGTTGACGGTGCTGAGCGAGGCACGATGACCTACGATGAAGCCAGTCATCTCTATGTTT
The DNA here is from genome assembly GCA_963615935.1 of [Ruminococcus] lactaris. Lineage (GTDB taxonomy): Bacteria > Bacteroidota > Bacteroidia > Bacteroidales > Muribaculaceae > Limisoma. The sequence goes on from CAVEIP010000123.1 coordinate 2,232, forward strand.
CCAACGTTAAGGTTAATTCTGGAGAGGCGGTAACAGTGAGCACCACATACCAAGGCAAGGCAGTGACGGCAACCGACGTGATGCCGCAACCAGTGACAATCGAAGATATTAGCGTAGCGCGGCAGGGCCCGATAAGTGTCTATACCGACACTGATTTCATCTTTACCTACGGCATAACGTTCAGCGAGAGGGCGAACGAAGGCAATTACTATTTCCTGCAATGGGATGAGGTGGAGCCGAGTAAGGACGTGAGGATGGGCGAGCGCGACTTTACCTATGAATTTGTGTTCCAACAACTCGCCAACGAGGTGCATGCCACGTTGCCAGGATGGACGCCATACTGCGCCTACGGACTTCCGTTTTCCGACAAGGGCATCGAGGGCGAGCTGCACACTATCACAGTAAAGGAGATTGTGCAGATGGCGCTGTCGGCGGACTGGCAGAAGACGCAGATGAAGCGTAAGTTCAAACTATACTCCATCTCAAAGGCATACTACGACTATTTGTTCAGTGTGCTGATAAACCAAACCAACGACAAAGGCATACAAGGCGGATTGATAGACCTAGGTCTCGTCAACCCTGTCAAGGGATACACCAACATCGACGGTGGCATTGGCATCATGGGGTGCTACACCACCGCTGAACAGGTGCTGGATGTGATGGAGATTGTGGGGCCGTTTCCGAGTGGCAATTAGGCCTGACGCTGTGCGTACTGCTCCAGGGCTTTGGAGAGGATGAACAGCGCTCTCCGCAGGTCTTCTTTCTTGAGCACGTAGGCGAGGCGCACTTGGTCTTTGCCAAGTTCGGTGTTGGTGTAGAACCCGGCGGCGGGTGCCATCATAATTGTTTCGCCGGCGCAGCCTTCGGGCGTATTCTCGTCTTTCCAGGCAAACTCGTTGAGGCACCACGCGCAGAACTCTTCGGCATCGTCGACCGGCAGTTTGGCAACGGTGTAAAAAGCGCCCATTGGCACTGGCGTGTAGCATCCCGGGATGCGGTTTACGCCGTCGATGAGACACTTGCGTCGCTCCACGTATTCGTCGTAGACCTCGCGGGAATATTGCTCCGTGCCTTCGATCGACGCCTCCGCAACGAGTTGGCCGAGCAAGGGCGGGCTCAGACGCGCCTGGCAGAACTTCATCACCGTTTCTCTTACGCGCTCGTTTTTGGTGATGAGAGCGCCGATGCGGATGCCGCACTCCGAATAGCGCTTCGACACGGAGTCGATGAGCACCACATTGTTCTGAATACCCTCGAGGTGCATAGCCGAGATGTAGGGCGAACCAGTGTAGATAAACTCGCGGTAGACCTCGTCGGAGAAGAGGTATAGGTTGTACTTCTTCACGATGTCGCGAATCTGGTTCATCTCCTTCTGCGTGTAGAGATAGCCCGTGGGGTTGTTGGGGTTGCAGATGAGGATGGCCTTTGTGCGCTCGTTGATGAGTTCTTCAAACTTCTCAACCTTCGGGAGGCAGAACCCCTCGTCGATAGTTGTGGTGATGGTGCGAATCACGGCTCCCGCCGAGATGGCGAAACTCATGTAGTTGGCGTAGGCCGGCTCTGGCACGATGATTTCGTCGCCGGGGTTGAGACAACTGAGGAAGGCAAACAGCACAGCCTCCGAACCGCCAGAAGTGACGATGATGTCGTCGGCGTGCAATTTGATCTGATAGCGGTCGTAGTAGCCCACGAGTGCTTCGCGCAGAGAGCGGTAGCCCTGCGAAGGACTGTATTCGAGCGTTTGGCGGTCGACGGTTTTGAGCACGTCCAAGGCTTTCTGCGGCGTAGGCAGGTCAGGCTGACCGATGTTTAGGCGGTAAATCTTCATTCCGCGGTCCTCGGCGCGGTAGGCCAGAGGCGCCAGTTTGCGGATAGGCGATTCGGGCATCTCGATGCCCCGCTGGGATATCTGTAGAGATGAATTCATTCTGTCTTGTATTTGTAATCTAATAGTGGTTTGCAAAAGCAAATACAAAGTTAGTGAATAAAATTGAGTCGCTCTAACAACAAAACTGTATTCATCTAAATGTGAACAAAAAAAGGCTATGTTGTTATTAAATAAAATAGTATATTTGTACACATAAATTTTTCTCATGAAACAAGAAACTAATACAACAAATGGAAATGGCACAACAATTGTGATATCCGAAGACACAATATTGTCGCCAATTAACGCACGTTTGGAAGACCTTACTATAGTCATCTACAATGGCGCGACTTTGATATGCGCGCAAACAATGTCGTTTAACAGTGGGACACATATCGATGTTCAGAATGGCAAGTTGCTGATTGCTGCCAATGTTTCTCTGAAGGAGAATTCTCAGATTGACATAACAAAAGGCTGCGTTGAAATTCAAGCAGGGAAGAGATGACCATAGGTCGCTATTCTTCAGTTGAAATTCTTAATTCTGGCGCTATGCTTGCGGCTGATTTAGAGTCGGGAGATGTGGCCTATCTTTGCAAAACAAATACATTGGAAATTATAAAATGATTTAACTATGAGAAGGATAAGTATAATAGTTGCAATTGAGGGCTCGTTTTCGTATAATCTTAAGAAAATCTGTGATTGGCGAGACGTGGAGCCCTCTAAATGTGAGCAAGATAATAGCTCTTTTGATAAAAATGCTAACTTTGAATAAATGACAAAAATTGTATCGATATGAAACGTATTTTATTCATTTCAGCGATTTTTATCTGTCTTGCATTGCGAGTTTCAGCGATGGAAGTTACG
>CAVEIP010000124.1:0-3889 GCA_963615935.1 [Ruminococcus] lactaris
AGTGCAAATCGAGAGCAGAGCACGGAACTTGTTCCAGGGCTATGCCAAGATGCAGCCTATCTTATACAAAGATAGTGCAAATCGAGAGCAGAGCACGGAACTTGTTCCAGGGCTATGCCAAGATGCAGTCTATCTTATACAAAGATAGTGCAAATCGAGCATAGCACAATAACTTTCCACTTCTTTTTAACTCTTGCAAACTACACAACAAAAACGGGGCTGCATCTTTTCGACGCAGCCCCGAATATATTCAGGTTTTTGTCCTCAATTTTTAGCCGAGGAAGCCTAGCAATGCACCAGCGGCTACGGCTGAACCAATCACACCGGCAACATTCGGACCCATGGCGTGCATGAGCAGATAGTTGCTCGAGTCGTATTCCAAACCGATGTTGTTTGAGATACGAGCCGACATTGGAACGGCAGATACACCTGCGTTGCCAATGAGCGGGTTGATTTTCTTGCTGCTTGGCAAGAACAAGTTGAAGAACTTGACGAAGAGCACACCTGAGGCAGAAGCGATGATAAATGCCATTGCACCGAGGAAGAAAATCTTCAATGTGTCGAACGTCAAGAACTCTGATGCCTGAGTTGAAGCACCCACTGTCAAGCCGAGGAGCATCACGATAATGTCGTTCAAAGCGTTGCTTGCAGTCTTGGCAAGACGGGTTGTAACACCACTCTCGCGAAGCAAGTTACCAAAGAAGAGCATACCGAGCAACGGAAGTGCAGAAGGCACAACAAAGCAAGTGAGAAGCAAGCCAATAATCGGGAACATAATCTTCTCGTTTTGCGACACGGCACGCGCTGGTTTCATCTTGATTACGCGCTCTTTCTTTGTGGTGAGCAAGCGCATGATCGGTGGCTGAATCAGCGGCACAAGAGCCATGTAGGAGTAAGCCGACACTGCAATTGCGCCCATCAAGTTAGGAGCCAACTTCGACGAAAGGAAGATGGCTGTTGGGCCGTCGGCACCACCAATGATTGCGATTGCGCCAGCCTGGTCGGGAGCGAAACCGATGGCCATAGCCACGATGTAAGCACCGAAGATACCAAACTGAGCAGCCGCTCCGATAAGCATCAACTTAGGGTTAGCGATAAGAGCGGAGAAGTCGGTCATCGCACCAATTCCCAAGAAAATCAATGGAGGATACCATCCTGCGCTCACGCCATCGTAAAGGATATTAAGCACTGATCCCTGCTCATAGATGCCGACCTCAAGGCCTGCGTCCAATTTGAAAGGAATGTTTCCAACAAGGATACCGAAGCCAATCGGAACGAGAAGCAACGGCTCGAAATTCTTCTTTATGGCAAGCCAAATAAACAGCAAGCCAACGGCGAGCATCACGAAATGCTCAGGAGTCGCATTGGCGAATCCTGTGTATTCCCAGAAGCGCTGAAAGTTATCGCCTAAGAATGTAACTAAATCCATAACTTAATTATCCCAATACGACCAAGTCTGCGCCCTCAAGCACAGAATCGCCCTTGTTTACACAAATTGATTTGACAACACCACCCTTGTCGGCGTGGATGTTGTTTTCCATCTTCATGGCCTCGAGCACGATTACAGTGTCGCCAGCAGCAACAGTGTCGCCTACTGCTACCTTAATGTCGAGGATTACACCTGGAAGCGGAGCCTTAACGGCGCCTGCTCCACCGGCAGCGGCTGGCTTGGCAACAACTTTAGCGCCTGTCTCAGTGCGAGGAGCAGCGGCTGGCTTCACAGACTTAACCGGTGTTGGAGCAGCAGCCTGCTCAAGTTCTACGGTGTATGGTGTACCGTTGACCGTAACTTCTGCCACATTGTTATCAATGTCGCCTACGGCAACTTTGTATTCTTGTCCGTTGATTTTATATTTATATTCTTTCATAACGTTTTTGTCATTTATTGGAGTTGGATTATTTGTGAGGCAACTCACGGAGTGAATAAATCTTAGAGTTCCATGGAGAATAAGCACGTTTCACCTTGTTGATGGTGAGCACGAAATCCTCCTTGTCGTGCATGTTGAGATGCTCGTGAAGAGCCATGCAGATTGCGGCAATTTCTTCGCCTGAATCGAGGCCTGCCATCAATGGCTTAGTCTCATCGACCGTGCCAGTTGCAGCCTGCTTCTTTTCGCGGGCTTTCTTTGCGTGGAACAATCCAACACCTGAGAAACACAAACTAAGGATTATCAATGAGATGAACACGATTGCCATAGCCATGACTGTCATGCCAAGACCCCACTTGTCGTGGTTCTGGAAGTTCTCGATCTTCTCATTCTTGTCGATAATAATGTTGTTGCTGCTCGGAGTGATGTACTTCTCATTGCTTCCGTCGCGCACTTCCCATGCCTCAGCATCGTTGTCGGCCTTCACGCCGTCAGCCTTGCGGGCATAAGATGCGCCTGCGGGCAATGTTGCAGGAACAGTCACTTCGTCAATCAAAGTCACACCGTCGCTGTCGTAAAGATAAATCTTGTTTTCCTGGCCAGCCTTCAATGAGAAGTTGACGTGGAAAGTACCTTTATTCGGCTCGTTGTCGCACCAGAATACCACATGTTGGCGTGGCGGAATCTTGGTGTTGACATCCATACGTGGGATTGGGTATTTCTTGGGGTTTGACTGATCATCGGTCAGATACATGCTTGAGATGTTGACCGTGCCAAACGTTGAATTGAACAATTCAATCCACGCATGGTGCATCCCGTAGTCATCTACGTAGTTGTCATTGTTCTGCACCATCACCTCGTTGATGCACACGCCTTTGCGGCCTTGTGCCGAGATGCCGGCAATGCACAGAGTGCAGAGCAACAACAGTGTTAAAAATCTTCTTTTCATACACGTTGACTATTATAAAGGTATATTGCCGTGCTTCTTGGCAGGGTTAGAAAGTTTCTTTGTTGCCAATTGCTGCAAAGCGCGGATGATGCGGAAACGAGTGTTGCGTGGCTCGATAACGTCATCAATGTAGCCATATTTTGCTGCATTGTATGGGTTGCAGAACAAATCGGTGTACTCTTTTTCCTTCTGTGCGATAAACGCCTTAGGATCTTCCTGAGTCTTAGCCTCTTTCATGTAGAGTACTTCTGCTGCGCCCGACGCACCCATAACGGCGATTTCTGCCGATGGCCATGCGTAGTTCATGTCGCCACGGAGTTGCTTACAGCTCATCACGATGTGGCTACCGCCGTAGCTCTTGCGGATTGTAACTGTAACTTTAGGCACTGTTGCTTCGCCGTAGGCGTAAAGCAATTTTGCGCCGTGGAGAATAACGGCATTGTATTCTTGGCCTGTGCCTGGGAGGAATCCAGGAACGTCGACAAGTGATACCAAAGGAATGTTGAAAGCGTCGCAGAAGCGAACAAAGCGAGCAGCCTTGCGCGATGCGTTGCAGTCGAGCACACCAGCAAGATATTTAGGCTGGTTGGCCACGATACCTACCGACTGACCGTTGAAGCGAGCGAAACCGATGATGATGTTCTTTGCATAGTCGCGCTGCACTTCGAGGAACTCGCCGTTGTCGATGATTGCGCCGATAACCTCATACATGTCGTATGCCTTGTTTGGAGAGTCAGGGACGATTTCGTTCAACGAGTCTTCCAAGCGGTCGATTGGATCGGTGCATTTTACGAGAGGAGCCTCTTCGAGGTTGTTCTGTGGGATGAAGCTGAGGAGTTTACGGATGAGTTGCAATGCTTCCTCACCGTCTTCAGTTGCGAAGTGAGCCACACCCGACTTAGTTGTGTGCATAACCGCGCCACCGAGTTGTTCTTGTGTCACGTCCTCGCCTGTCACTGTCTTTACGACCTTAGGACCAGTAAGGAACATATAAGAGATGCCCTTGGTCATGATTGTGAAGTCGGTCAATGCTGGAGAATAAACAGCACCACCGGCACACGGACCGAGGATT
>CAVEIP010000124.1:3899-4920 GCA_963615935.1 [Ruminococcus] lactaris
GGATTGCAGAGATTTGAGGCACTACACCAGAAGCGAGGATGTTGCGCTCAAAGATTTCGGCATAGCCGGCAAGAGCGTTGATACCCTCTTGGATACGTGCGCCACCCGAGTCGTTCAAGCCAATAACTGGTGCGCCCATCTTCATTGCCATGTCCATGATTTTGCAGATCTTCATTGCCATTGCTTCCGACAATGAGCCACCCCAAACGGTGAAATCCTGCGCAAAGACATAAACAAGGCGACCGTCGATTGTACCGTAACCGGTTACCACGCCGTCGCCGAGATAGTGCTTCTTGTCCTGACCGAAGTTTGTACAACGGTGCTGTACGAACATATCCAATTCCTCAAAACTTCCTTCGTCAAGAAGTTGGGCGATGCGTTCACGGGCAGTGTATTTGCCTCTTTCGTGCTGCTTGGCAATAGCCTTTTCACCACCACCAAGACGTGCTTGCTCGCGCAAGGCGATAAGCTCCTGCACTTTTTCAAGTTGATTGCTCATATTTAGTACTTAATAGTTAGAGTTCTTATTCTGGTTTTTCACAAAGTTCTGTCAATACACCGAGAGTCGACTTCGGGTGAAGGAAAGCAATGTTCAAGCCTTCAGCGCCCTTGCGCGGAGCCTTGTCGATAAGACGCACGCCTTTCTCTTCTACCTCAGCCAAAGCGTTAGCAACGCCGTCGGCAACTGCAAAAGCAAGGTGATGGATGCCTTCGCCGCGCTTCTCAATAAATTTAGCGATAGTGCTATCGTCGGATGTTGGCTCAAGAAGTTCGAGCTTTGTCTGACCAACCTTGAAGAAGGCTGTCTTTACCTTCTGGTCTGCAACTTCTTCGATTGAATAGCATTTAACGCCAAGTACGTTTTCATAATAAGGAATTGCTGCGTCAAGACTCTTGACTGCGATTCCCAAATGTTCGATGTGAGAAATATTCATAATATTTAAATTTTAAAAGTTATCCAACTTTTGATTACTTGTTCACAAAATTACGATAAAAAAGTCAATAACAACTTTTTTATTCC
>CAVEIP010000125.1:0-4870 GCA_963615935.1 [Ruminococcus] lactaris
GGATGCGTTTTGCAATAAAAATGGCTAAATTTGCGATGGATTTATTAGAAACTAATGCTCGCAGAAAGGAAATTGTTAGCCGATGTGTTGTAGCGGTTTGGATTTGGATTTTTAAGGCTAACGTTTCATACCGGTTTGATAAATTTGTATATAAATATCTTTTTACATATTTAAAATCTTGATTATGAAAAAATTAATCGCAATCTCACTTTTGACAACGGCTTGTGCTACAGGCGCCGTGGCTCAGAATGTTGTGGTCACAACATCCGACGGCACTGCCCATAAGTTTGCTGCTGAGAGGGTAAAGGACATTACCTTTACGAAAATCGACAACCCTGACACTGATGTCACGGTGTTCAATTCCATCGATGCCACTTGTTACTCGAGTGGTGCAGTCGAAGCCACTTTCTCAAGCGAGGCTACAACCAAGCAAGTGACTCTCTGGATTGTTGGCCCTTCGATGGGTAAGTATCTCTATGACGGTTCCTACACTGTATCTTCCGAGTATGGCGCAATGACCATCGACAGCGATGCTTCCTATTCCTTTATCAAGGACGGCTCAACGAAGCAAGGCCTTCAGTCGGGTACAATGAACGTGTCGATCGACGGCAAGACCTACACCATCACTTTCGATCTCGTTGCTGCCGACGGCACTACGCTCAAGGGTCAGTACCAGGGCGCTATGCCTGGTCTCATTGGCCGTGACGTTACTCTCCCAACATGCGAAGAGCCTAAGGTGAAGACCAACGACCTCGATGGCCGTGTGGATGGCGAATACTACATCAAGATGAACGACTCTTCGTGGAAATACGAAATGGCGATGGACTTTTATGCCGCAGCAGGCACAACAGCCCTTCCTGCCGGCACTTACACTTACTCTTCTGAGAGCAAAACCGCTGGCACATTTGGACCTAACAGTTTCCTCGATCTCTATAGCCCAAGTAGCAGTTCGCGTTTCGTAGACGGCAGTACAGCCACTATCTCCTACGATGACGACAACAACATCAATATGGTGCTTAACCTCGTTACTGATGGCGGTCGCAAAATAGATATGACCTACAACGGTGCAATAACATTCCCACCGTTCGACGCACCGGCAATCACTCTTGCCACTGGTGCTGCTACAGGCACTTGGTCGTCGGGCAAAAACGCAACTCTTGAGTTTGCCACTTCCGACAATGCGACAAAGGTGGTTATGGACGTGTATGGCGTATCGGCTCCTTACCTCGAGACAGGAACCTACAACTTTACGACAGACAACACCGATATGACAATTGACCTCAGCGACTCGTGGAGTTATGTGCAGACTGGCGACACAAAGACTGGCTTCAAGTCGGGCACAATGACTGTAAGCGCATCGGGTATCGAATACACCATCGTCATCGATGCTGTGCTTTCAACAGGCAATAGTTTCAAGGCTGAATATGTTGGCAGCATGGGCAAATACGGCAAGGACCTTTCGCTCACACCTGCGCAGCCAGAATTGGGCTCAATCACAGATCAGGTGGCAGGCGAATACTATCTGAAGATGCACGACACCAACTGGAGCGATTTCGAAATGGCAATCGACTTCTTCGCCGACGCGTCAACCAAGCGCTTGCCTGCCGGAACCTACACATTCTCCAACGACAAGACTCCTGGCACATTCAGCCGCGTAGGCTACATCTCACTCTATAGCCCATCCGACACGGGCTATTATGCAGAGGGTAGCACAGTTACTGTGCTCTATGAGGGCGACAACCTTGTGCTCGACTGCGTGTTGAAACTCGAGAACGGCCGTACGGTATATCTGAACTACTCTGGTCCTCACGACTTCCCCGCAGAGGAAACAACCAAAGAGACAATCACACTCGCTACAGCGTCAACTCCTACAATTAAGGACAACAACGGTCGCGTGAATGGTGAATTCTATGTTAAGATGAACGACGCTTCTTGGACCTATGAGATGGCAATCGACTTCTTTGCCGACTCATCGGCAACTTCTCTGCCAGCCGGCACATATACCTATTCAACCACTTCGGAAGCAGGTACATTCGGCAGCAAGAGTTATGTTGACCTTTGGACTCCAAGCCTCGGCTCTTGCAAGTTTGCAGAGGGCAGTACAGCAACGGTGGCCTACGACGGCGACAACATCGTGCTTTCGCTTAACCTCATTATCGACGGCAAGGACTACATCGTAAAGATGGACTACACTGGCCCGATTACATCTGAACTTAACAACTAAAAGGAAACAGAAAAATGAAAAAATATATTTTAGCAGCTTTCGTGGCATTGGCATCACTCGCATCGGCGAATGCTTCCCACACTTACCCGTACATGCTGTATGTCCACACAACCGATGGCACGACCGTAGACTTCAAGTTTGCCGATGAGCCTATCGCTACCATTGAGAACGGCGAGCTCCACATCTCGTTGGCTACAACCCAAGAGGTTGCCTACAGCCTTGAGAATGTAAGCAAACTTACTCTCAATGCCGACCCAGCAAGCGTTAGCAAAATCGAAGGCAAGTCGCTCAGTTTCGTAGTTACCGAAACGCAAATCCTCGTTGATGGTCTCGACGCTGCCGCTTCGGTGTCTGTCTACGACGTAAAGGGCCGTTGCCTCGTTTCAACCAAGGCCGACGCTGCCGGACATGCAGAGGTGGCTCTCGAAGGCTTAAGCAAAGGCGTGTATGTAGTTAGCACGCCAAAACAGTCATTTAAATTCATCAAATAGACAAGCACGTTATGAAAAGAAATATATTGGCATTATGCGCTCTTGCTGCGGCATCGTCGATGTTCGCGCAGAGTTATCAGGTGGTGGTCACCACCAAGGACGGAGAGAAATCAGTTTTCACCTCCGACCAATTGGCTAACATTTCGTTTACCGATGCGCCTACCTACATTGCCGCAAACACTTTGCTTGAGGCAACCTACAATCCTCGTTCGACCAACGCTCGTTACGATTTCAGCATCGGCACTGAGCAACCCGACGATGAGGGTCAGCCGGCAGAAATCGGCGGATTGCAGTTGTCGTTGTCGCTCTATGCTCCTCTCAGCGAAGAGGCTCAGAATGCAAAGTTGTCTGATGGCTACTACCGTGTGGCTAACACTGGCGAATCGTATACCATCAGTTCTGAAAATTCAGCCATTTGGATGCGTACAGCCGAGGGTAGCGACGGCGTTGCCGTGGGCTATGTTGTTGGCGGTACAGTCGACGTGAAGTGCGATGGCGACTGGTACGACATCCGTGCCGAACTCGAACTTCTTGGCGATGCCACGGCAGAGGTTTCTTATGTAGGTCCAATCAAGTTTTCTGTAGGTTCGTCGGGTGCTGTCGACTTTACCGAGGATGTCAACGTGGCATTCACTGAAGGCCAAGGCCGCGTGTGGGCAAACTGGTTTAACCCATTCTGCGACGATGGTTCATTGCAGTTCTTTACTGGCACATTCAATGAGAGCGGCTCGCAGACCGAGGGTTATTACCTCTATGTGCCTTTCTACATGCCTAAGGATGCAAAGCACACCTCAAACTGGGCTCCAGTGGTTACCGACGGTGTCTACACCATCGACCCTCGCACTCGTGTAACAAGCCAGACTTATCTGCCTTACACCGTCTCAATCGGTCAGGTGATGGAGGTTATGGGTTCAAGCACTCCAATGGGTTGCTACATCACTTATTTGGCTGCCGACGGACGCGTTTCGATGGCAACAGTGGAGAGCGGCACAATGACTGTGTCGAACAATGGTACACACTTCGAGTTTGACTTCCTTTCGCCTAAAGGCATCAAAATTACGGGCTCCTACGACAAGAAGCCTTACATTGTGAACTATATCGACAACAGCAACGAGCCTGTACTCCCTGACGGTCTTACTGGCGACTACACATTGTCGAAGTTCCCTTCTGACGTTGCCGTTATCGACTACAACTGCGGCGACTATATCATCGGCGGAACCAACTCTCACATCCTCATGTTCTCCGATCCTGAGCAGACTGAAGGCGACTACCTCTGCCTTGAGGTACTTTCCAACAGTGAGGCTGAGTTGAAAGACGGCACTTACACCATTGACAACTCGCTCACCGACCTCAGCGGCATCAAAGGTTTCGTAAGTTTCGCAGGCAATATGGAATTCAGTTGGTATGGCGACCTTGATTCAACCGACGACGAGGGCTATCAGTCAATCCTTGCGCCAATCCATGGTGGCTCGTTCACTGTGATTACACTCAGCGATGGCACCCGCAAGTTTGACTTCAACCTTCTTGACATGAAAGGCAACAAGGTTACTGGCACATTCACCCATGCCATGACTTATGTTGACTATTCAACAAGCAGCACTGCGGTAGCATCTAAGATGGAAAGTGCAAAGCGCCGTGCCCTCGGCAAGATGAACCGCACTTGGGGCGGCTCTCATCAGACCACTCCATCGCCTACACTGATGAAGTAAGTCGTTGCAACCAACCATAAAAAATGGAGGAAAGCCAATCGGTTTCCCTCCATTTTTTATAACCTATTGCTGCTTTTTTAGAAACTTATGCTTTCAAGTCCGACAAGTCGATTTTGTACTTCAAGTCGGTGATGTCTTCTTTACCTAAGAACATAAGCATGTAAATAGGCATATAAACAATCTTGCCGTCTACTTTAACGTTGTCATTGCAAAGCACCAGGGCTTTTGGAATGTCGTATTCGGCAGACTCCATGATATTGGTAAGCGCATTGTGCCGGTCGTAATCTTTCCCCGACTTAACCTCTATAGGCAGCACCTCTCCATGATATTCAATAACAAAATCCAATTCGCCCAATCGTTTGTTGTTGTAATAATAAAGGTCGAAACCATGAGCCTTCAATTCTTGGGCTACCATATTTTCATAAATTGACCCGAAATTGATGGAC
>CAVEIP010000126.1:0-3535 GCA_963615935.1 [Ruminococcus] lactaris
TTGTAAGGACTGCGCCGCCTTTGGCATCAAGTGCTATCAAGGCGACAATGTTCCTATCGGAGAAATTACAGCCGAACGGATTGTTGTCCATTCAAAGAGCCAAACGCCTGAAAAGATATGGCGCAAATCATTTCCCGAGGTAAACATCTGTGTGCCGGATTCTAAAGGGAAAGCGCAATTGATTAGGCTCAATGAGCTTGACAGGCTGGCGGAAACCATCCTCGACGGTGTTGTTGGTCAATATGATGGTTCAAACTACTCCTACTCCATATCTTCCAAAGGTGTGGAAAGTGACACGCAGATGAAGTGTCACTATGTGAATGTAAAAATATTGTTTGAGGTTTTAAATGTAAAATAAGATGAAACCATTTATCGGAATAAAACAAATTTGGTATGGCGAGACTTTCGATGCGGCTGTGACCATCGAAACGCTTAAAACATGGTTAAAGACCGCTACCGAGGTAAAGAACTCCCACCAAGACACGTTCCAGTACACGCAGGATGACCCGAGTGTAACTGACTACATCAACGAACTTACGGGCAAACCGTATCATCGTGACATCACCAGCGAGGGAAACAAGACGATAGAATTTACTATCGGCGAGTATTCTTTTGCCGACAAGGTTGCTTTGCAGGGCGGTACACTTGTCGGTGAAGGTGACGGATGGGAAGCCCCGTCTAACCCGACCCTTATCTACAAGGGCATCGTTGCCAAGACCAAAACGGGCAACTATGTTGTGTTCTCCTATGCAAGCATTGTCGGCAAAACGACTATGGCAGACAAGAACATGGGCTTGGGCGTTTCCGCAGTCGCTATGGACAACCCTCAGGACGGTGTTAAGGATGAGTATTGGTTCGATGGTACTAAAGTCGATTCAAGTTTGTAAATCTTAATATTTTGATTTGTGGCGGCGGAGGAGGTTTTTCTTTTCCGCCGTTTTGTTTATATGGACGCAGCAAAAATAGTATCAAGCGCTATTATCGGCGCTGACGCAGAGAATATCATCGTTGGGGGAAAGGCATATTTTGTGTCACCGCCAACCATTCGCAAGCTTGCCGGCGCAGGCTTCTATTTGTCGAACTTGGCACCCACGGAAGAAACCAATGTGGCGGACATTCTCAAACTGCTCGGCACAGACAATGCGGCTCATGCCCTATCGTGGTTTGTTGCCGGGGATGAGAGTCTGACTGAAACGTTTCTTGATGCACCGTTCTCCGAGGTGGTTGATGGATTGGTGATTGTTTACAGTCTAATCTCCACTGAAAATTTTTTAAAGCTATCGACTTTGGCGAGGAATGTAAGCGGTCTGATAGCAAGGCAGAAGCAATAGGCAACGATTGCCTGCTTGGACAAATTGCGTCATTCATGGAGTCGCTCCATCTCAGTTATAAGCAAGTATTGGATGAAATTCCATATCGCAATTTGGTGATAATGAGTAAAGACAAGGCACGAGTCGCCTACAATGGCGTTATGCGTGAAGTGTCGGAAAAGGAATTCTTTAAAGGAAACAAAAAATTTGATGAATAATGGCTGTATTGGCATTTAAGGTCGAGGCGGACTACGAAAAGGTAAAACGCCTGCGAGAAGAGATAAACAAGCTCAAAGCGGAGATTAGCGGCACTAACGGCAACTTGAATCCACAGAAGTTTGATGAGCTTAACGGCAAGCTCCAACAGGCGACAAGCGAATTCAAGAACTTAACGGATAGTGCATCTCGGGCAGGCACAGAGATAGCGAATCAAGGAGATGCCGTTTCAAATGTTGTCGACTCGCTGGCAAAGAGAGCGGCAGCGTTGTTTGCGGCTGACAAAATCAAGGATTTCGTTAACCAAGTTATACAAGTCCGAGGACAGTTCCAACAATTAGAGATGTCGTTCAAAACGATGCTCCAAAGCGGGGACAAAGCTGACGCTCTTATGCAACAGCTCATCCAGACCGCAGCAACTACTCCATTCGACCTTGACGGCGTTGCCAACGGTGCGAAGCAATTGCTTGCCTACGGCATTGCCGCCGATGAGGTGAACGACACCCTTATCCGATGTGGTGATGTGGCTGCAGGCTTGTCGATACCATTGGGCGACCTTGTGTATCTCTACGGCACGACAGTGACGCAGGGCAGAATGTTCACGCAAGACTTGCGCCAGTTTCAAGGTCGAGGCATTCCAATTGCTGAAGAATTGTCGAAGGTGCTCGGTGTGACTACTTCCGAACTTGGCGAACTCGTTACGGCTGGCAAGGTCACCTCCGACGTGTTCATCAAGGCATTCAACAATATGACCGCTGAGGGATCCAAATTTGGCGGCTTGATGAACGCGCAGTCGAAGACCATCACGGGGCAGATTGCCAACATTGAGGACGCAATCGACATGATGTTCAACGATATCGGCAAGAAGTCGGAAGGTGTCATCAATGCCGCTTTGAGCGGTGTCGGTACGCTCGTTGAGAACTATGAGGAAGTTGGTCGGCAGATTGGTGCGCTCGTTACGGCTTACGGGGCATATAAGGCGGCTCTCATTGTCATTACTGCTGTGCAAAAAGCAAATGTGCTCGTCCTACGACAGGCTGCTATAGAGCAAAGCATTTGTGCCGCTGCGGGTCACACGTTGAGCAATGCACAGGCTATTGCCGCGGCTCGCACTAAACTCCTTGCCCTGGCACAGCAAGGACTTGTCAAGGCGGTGAAAAGTGTCACGGCGGCACTCGCTACCAATCCCTACGTTTTGGCTGCGATGGCGGTGGCGGCTTTGGCAGTGTCCGTCTATGAGTTGGCAACGGCAGAAAGCAGCGCCGAGAGGCACGCCAATGCGATGAATGCGGCTATCGATGACCAAAGAAAAGCCATCGAACAGTTCCATCAGCAGAACCAGCAACTCATCGACACGGCAACCGATGAAACGAAATCCATCTATGAGCGAGAAACAGCATTCCAACAATTGGCATTGGTCATCCCTTCCGTTACCGAGAAATACAAAGACCTCAAGACGTTTACCGATGCGATGAAGGGCGACGGTGGCAAGTCAATCACCAACGGAGTGCTCGATGATGCCGATTTGGCAAAGATGGAGTCCGACAAGGAAAGATGGAAACAAATTGTTGAAGACGTTAAGGAAATCAAAGATAATGTAAAGATAAATACTACCTGGGATAAGCTTGAAGCAGAACTTTTCGCAGAAGGGATGTCGGAAGATGAGGCAAAACAATTCGTTGATAGATTAAAGGAAATACACAAGGAACTGAAGGATACGAACGAAGACTTTGGCCATTGGTATAGCTATGAAGCTTATGAGCTTACTAGTTATTTCGATGAAATCTCAGGCAAGGCAGACGGCTTTGCAAAAGCCTATGAGGATGCCGCCGACAGAATGCAAGCAGCCAAACTCGCAGAAGAGCAACAAAAAGAACAGAAGGAGTTTGAAAAGACCTACGACAGCATCGACAAAACCAAGAACGCTATCAACCTCTACAACGAGCAGATTGAGCAACTGAAGAAGCAAACGAAAGACAGCCCCTTTACCGTTATTGCCGACATCATCA
>CAVEIP010000126.1:3555-4806 GCA_963615935.1 [Ruminococcus] lactaris
CCTCTCAACATCTTTGCGGAAATCAAGTTGAAGAATGCTGAAAGTTTCCGTGACCGACTCCAAAAGTGGCTTGGACAACAAACGGATAACAACTACGAAACGAACTACAAAAAAGCGGAAACCGACTATAAGGCTGCCGACAAAAAGGTTCGTGACATAAAGAAAAACAAAAAGAACTACACCACCGAACAATATAAGGCTGCTGTTGCTGAACGTGATGAGAAAAAGAAGGCGTTCCAAGACCTCGGCGGCAATACAAGCACCACTAACAAGCGCACCAATAGCAGCGCCAGTACCGAAACGGCGGCGGAGCGGCAGAAGCGCATACAAGATGCCAGCGACCGAGAGAAAGAACTCGTTGCCAAGAATGCGCAGGAAATGAAGCGCCAAGAGCAGGATTTGGCATTTGAAACAGAGCAAGCACGAATTGACACTTTGGCTGACGGCTACGAAAAGGAGAAGGCGCAGCGAAATCTCAACCATCAAAAAATCCTTGAACAACTTGAGCGTGAGAAGCAGGACACGGTGCAGAAGGTCAAGGATGCCGCTGAAGCGGAGTGGGATGCCCAGGAGAACGTAAAGAAGCAGAAGGACAAGAAGTATGTCACGAAGTCCTTTGATTGGGATACCAACGCCACCGATGAGCAGAAAGCACAGGCTGCAAGTGTGTCGAGCGCCTACGACAATCGCATCGGTGTGCAGAAGGACATCAACAAGAAAGAGGACGTCGATGCCAACAGCAAGGTGCTTGAACAGTATCAAAGTTACTTTCAGCGTCGATTGAAAATTGAGGAGAAATACGAGAATGACCGCAAAGCTTTGATTGCGGCTGGCGCAACACAAGACCAGATTGACGAACTCGACTACCAGAAAGGGCAGGAAACCGACAAACTCGATGAAGAGATTGCGATGCGCTCCACCGACTTTCAAGCGTGGTGCGAGTCTATCGCTGATATGGGCATCGAGCAGTTGCAGAAAATGCTCGAAGATGCGGAGGATACACTGGAAGAGATGGGTAGCGACGGGGATGCTTCGGATACTGACGTTGCGAAGGTGCGTGCCGAAATAGCCAAATTGAAGAAAACCATCAGTCAGCAACAATCGAAGGAAAACGTCAACGACTCGAAGAACTCACCCAAAAACAAGACCATAAAGAAGTGGCAGAAACTCAGCAACGCCATGGGCGAGGCTGCAGGTGAGTTGGTCAAGATTGGCGATGAGTTGGGCGGCACGGTCGGCAAAATCATCTCC
>CAVEIP010000127.1:0-4779 GCA_963615935.1 [Ruminococcus] lactaris
GTGCAAAGGTACGGCGACTTTTCTTTTCTACCAAATATTTTTGACAAAAAATTATGTTGTAAAACATATTTTTTCTTTCACCCTCGCGTATTCGCTTAATTTGCAACATTTTACTAAAATAAAAAATTTTTACCAAAAAGTTACATTTTTCTCCTTTCTGCGACAATATCGACAAAAACTCGCTATTCATCGAGTCGGAACACGATGCGCTGCACCCCGTCGGCAAACCGCGCCGAGGAGATGCGGAAGTGGCCGATCTCCGACGTGTTCGCCACGTGCGCACCCACGCAAAGGCACTCGTCGTAGTCGCCTACCTTAACGATACGCACCATCTCCGACGCATCGTCGGGCAGGCGCGACAGGTCGAAGCGGTCGGCAACGTCGGCCTTGCGCGCCACCTCGGTGGTAACATCGAGATGCCGAGAGATGACGCCGTTGACCGCATCCTCCACCGCCTGCAACTGTTCTGGAGCGAGTGGCTCCGCCATGCTATAGTCGCATTTCGACTTGCGGCGCTCAATGTGGGCATTGTCCGACCTTCGGCAGCCGAACATCTTCACCATTGTGCCGTTGAGTATGTGTTCCGCCGTGTGCATCGGCGGATATTCCTGTTTATTGTGTTGGTTGAATTCTTCCATAATCGTTTATCTATATTGATATTCAAATTTCTTTATATAATATTGGTTTGCATCCTTAACGCCCTCGAGTCGGCCGAGCGAGTCGTAGGTATAGGCCGTGGTCACACCGCTCGTGTCGGTAACTTCCGCCACGCCCGTTAGCCATTGGTAGGTCGTCGTTGTGACATCTCTGTCGGGCAACCCTTGCCTAATTGACTTGAACACCGTTTTAAGTGCCGACTCATCGCTCAGCCTCGACAAAGCGTCAACCTCGATGCCCGCCTTGTCGAGGAGCACAGCATAATCCGTGCCAAGAGCCTCAACAACGGGATACCTTCCTCCGTATGCCCACAGATAGGATGCCAACACGCGCCCCTTGTAACTTATCTGCGCTATGTTGCCGCAATGGTCGTAGGCATATTCGAATTCCGGTATATTAATATAGTTTTTCAACTCATCGCCGATAATGATTTCGCCCAAATGATATTTACTGAGTGCCGCCACTCCCGACTCGCCCGTGAATGTGCGCACAATGCGCCCGCGGTCGTCGTACTCGCGTCTCTTCGCCGCGACGATTGTGCCTTCGCAAACCGTGACCTCGGAAACGACAAGGTTGCAGTTGCCATTTATATAAGTGTAGAATGTCTCTTCTTTCTGACCCCGAGAATTCTCCGTCCAGGCGGACCTGCGCAAACGGCAAAGATTGCCCTCTGGCGACTGGTCGGAGAAATAACTGCTTCCCAGTTCCCTGACCGACGTTGCGCCCGTGGCCGAGGTTTCCGTCACCGTGGCATTCGCAATCCGCTTTGCGTTGGCGGTCAGCGAGTACCTGCTCACCGTATAGTCAGCAATAAGGTCGACTGAATCCTTAAGCATTAGGTTGCTGAAATCGCTTATCTTCACGAAGTTGCCCGTAAGGCTGCCTCGGGGTGCCTCAACAATAGAATATTGATAGTCGTATTGCCGACGAAGGAGATGCTCGCTGGGTGAAAATATGGTTTTCCTCACCAGATCGCCTCGCTTGTAGGCCGCAGATGTAGGAATCCGATTGTTCACCGGGCCGCAATTGCTAAATGCCATATCGAGCACATCGGGACTATCGCGGAAGGTTGAGAAATCATACTGCGTCACAATGTTGCCAGCCTCGGTTTCGCGTGTCTCAAACACGCGGTGGTAGAGGATGCCCGAATATCCAGCGGCAGCGCTCGCCAGGCCCACCGACGATGTGCCGTAGACCGTAGCAATGTTGTCACCCAGTCCGCCGTCGTCGTGCCCGCCAAAAACGAAATGATAGGAATATTCCGGTTCCATCGGCACTACTCCGCTCGAACTGAGGCTATCGGTATAGGCATCGCAATACTTAAATGTCCGCCGCAGCGAGGCATTGGTTTCGTCGTTTGTAAACGATGAAACAGACTTTATCCTCAAGCCGCCCCAAGTGCGACGCGGGTCGCTCCGCGTTTCCGTCACCTCGTCAAACGCAATGCTAACAATGCCAAAATTGCCCTCGGCATTCTCGCGCTCAAAATAACTCTCAAGGTCGGGCAAGTCGATGTTGCGCGGATTGTAGAGCATAATCCGATACGCGCCAGCGTCAAGCGCTATTTTGTGAGGCGAAACACTGTTCTCGCGGTCGATAAACACCATCCCGACAACATTATTGTTTCCGTCCAGAATTTTCACCGACGGATAATAGTCGGAATAAAGCGGAGTGTGGGTGTTGTTATAGTCCTTCCAACCATCGTCGCCACTCAGATAGCCGAGTGCGTCAAACATGCCGAAATACTCCGACACGTCGACCGAGACCGTTGTCAGAGCCCCCAGCACAATCGGCTGCACAGTTTTTTCCGCAGGCTTTCTGCCACACAGCATATAGTTGCGCGGCGTGACGGTCGTGGTGATTTGCTCTTTATTCTTAATGCTATTCACATAGCCATAGTCGTGCTGCTCCCAGTCGAGCAAGGTGTATCCTCCCGTCGGATAGTTTATCTGGCGGAGCACGCCAATCATTGTCTGCGCCTCGTTCGGACGGCGGTCACCTTTTGGGTAACTGCCCGACGGATGCCCGAAGTCGTCGGTGAGCAGCGTCTTGTTGTCCGCACCGTTGTAGTATCCCCAATGGTCCTGCGAGTTACCGTAGTAAGCCAGCACCTCGCCGTCTTGATAGTTGAACGAACAGAGCATTTGCCGCTCCTTGCCGTTGGCCGACAGTCGGTCTACCCTCGAGAGAAGTCCTCCGTATTTGCCTCCAAAGGGGCTCTGTGCCTGAGTGAATTCAAACCGCTTCACTGCAGTGCTTTTGTCGTCGCCACGATACACCACAATCTGCGACAAGCGGTCGTAGCGCGTTGAGAATGCACTAAGCGACACCGATTTGGTTTCATACTTAAATTCAATGGTCTCCGAATTGGTTACAATGCGTTTCAGCAATTTCGGATAGTAGTCGATATAGGAGTCTGCGCCAGTCAGTCCGCAAGTGAGGCGGCGGATATAGTCGGAGTCGAAGCAGTCCTCATAGCGGTAGGTTCCGCCAATCTTGTATCTCCGACGGCCGGTGTCTTGATACTCAAACACGATGGAGTCGCCTTGCATCGACTTGATTTTGGTGAGATGCCACGCCGACGTAAAACGGTATTTTGTCTTTTGCAGGTCGGGATTCTGCTGAATGTTGGGATAATACAGATATTCATATTCGCTTTGTTCCACTTCCTCAAAGCAATAGTGCGTGCCGTTGCCGTCGACCACCTCGTAGCTGTTAGGATAAGCCGATTGCAACTGTCGGCCGTTTCGGAAGTCGAGAAACACGTTCGACTGGAGAACCATCCTCCGATTGTCGTCGTAGGCAAATGTGCAGTCGAGCCCCAACCCCGACAGTCGCAGCACATCGTTGGCCACATCCATGCGACCATCCTCATACGCTTCACAATATTGTGAAATGAATCTCACATATTCAGAATTGGCAATCGAATTGTCGTACTCCGCAGGCTTCTGCCTCACGTAGTCGCGGAGTTTCTTGCCGTTGGCATCAATATGTAGCAGTCCGCGCATCGACCCACCTTCCTCAAGCATCTCATCGGGCAAGCCGTTGACAGTGCGAGCAATCGATGCTCCTGCATTGAGAGTCCACCCCAGCCCAACAATTCCTGCTGTTTCATTCACCCTAATGCCTCCGCCGTGGTACGCAATGCTTATTGGCACAGCCAGCGAGCCTTGCCTAACCTCATAAATCGGGATGTTGATGTCGGGCTGGCCAGTAGCATACGACACGTCGATATCCATGCCAGCATCGAGGCTGCCCACGGTCGGACTTGGCGGCAGTTGCGTGAAGTTGTGGGGCGCATAGTCGCGGCTACCCGCCGCAACCTCAACCGCCACAGCAATAATTGCCAATATACCGATTATGTTTTTCACTCTTTTCAGTTTCATCGTTCTGTCACTATTAAAACACCTACCGATTTCAACGGCTTCCTTCGCTGGATTTAAAGTCGTTGGTCTCCTCACCCTCATTGGTGTCCAGCAAAAGAACCCGTCCGTCTTTGAGTTTTATGAACATCCAATATGGATAGTTCGCTCTAACTAACCGCCGCTGGCGCTCAGGGAATATCAACATAGTGAGTATCCCTGAAAAAACATTACAAATCAGACCATCTTCATAAAGTTCTACCACGTCGAAGCCGCAACAAGAAGTTATACCAATAGAATCCTCTTGTGACGCATGTGCTGCATATGCCGCAGCTTCACTGTTTGTGAACAGCCCTATGATTATATAGCTACAATCTGTCCATCTTGTCGAAATTTCAGTCAAGCATATTGTATAATTTTTTGAATCATAATTATCACGTCCTACACTCGCCTCAACTGGTTTTGCATACTCCTCTCTTGTCGGCTTCTTTTCTATTGCTGTCTTTACTTCCTCTCCGTAAACTGTTGCAACGGAAAGCATGAAAGCCATTATAAATAACGTTATTTTCTTCATGTCACCACCCCGTTTGACTTGACTCCAGCACAATATCGTCTGGACCCAGTAAAATAAAATTCCAATAAATCACGCCATCGTGCGCCAATCCACCTTCAATGCTTTCAAATTGTCTACTCTCGGGCAGGGTCGTAAACCAGTCGCTGTATTCCGCACATGCTGGATCAACAAATATCAGATTGCCGT
>CAVEIP010000128.1:0-824 GCA_963615935.1 [Ruminococcus] lactaris
GCAGGTCGGCGGGGGTGGAGATGATTAGAATGTCGCGGATGTCGGCAAGCATTAATGCCGATATCGGATAATAAATCATTGGCTTGTCATAGACTGGCAACAACTGCTTGCTCACACCTTTTGTGATAGGGTAGAGTCGTGTGCCAGAACCTCCTGCAAGAACTATTCCTTTCATCTTGTTGTGTATTGTCTTTATTTAGCCGTAAAATTACTATAAAAATCCATTTTCAGCAAATAGCATAGAGCGATTGTGTGAAAAGAAAGGACCGACATCCCGTTAGAGACATCGGTCCTTTTTATGGTTATTAGTAATAATGTTACTACTTCTCAATAATGTAAGAAGTTTCGGCGGCAAGAGTGCCTGTGAGTGTACCGCGGTCAACGGTGAACGTTGTGCCGTGAACTTGGTCGGTGTATTTGCCGTTTGGAAGTTTAGTTGCAACGCTCAATTCTGCAGCGCCTTGTGAGAGGTTGATAATGGCAGCGCCTTTCTTTCCGCGCGCAACAATGACCACCTGTCCGTCGTTGGCGGTTGAGATGCTTTCCTTTTGGCCTTTCATAGCCTTGCGGAATTTGTTGACTGCGATTACTTCTGGGTGGCGGAATTCGTTATTGCCTTTTGCACCCATAAGGTTATTGCCCCAGATGTTTTCGCTTGTTCTTCCGTCAGGACGGGAGAAGAATAGAGGATTGCCGTTTTGACGGGCGGCAAGAATTACCCAACCGAGACGGATTTGTGTGTCGGACAAGGAGGCTGATTCGTTGTTGTTGCAGTAGGTGTCGTGCGATTCTACCCAAGTGGTGAGTTTCGATGCTGCTGCTGG
>CAVEIP010000128.1:834-3259 GCA_963615935.1 [Ruminococcus] lactaris
CATCCGTAACTGCTTGCTGTCACGTTCATATATTCCGAGTATTCTTTCTCTTTGACGTTGCGATCTTGAAGCACTTCGCCGTAGATAAACAATTTGTCGCGGTCCTTCAACTGATAGCCTTTGACGGCCTTTTTGCCGAGTGCAACCAACCAAAAATCATTTTCTTTCGATTTTGGGTCTAATGGGTCGGATGGCAGACCAATGTGCTTGGCTGTGTCGTAGCGGAATCCGCCAACACCGCAGTCGATAAGGTCTTGCACATACTGCATATAATAGTATTGGAAGTCTGGATTCTCTGTGTTAACATCTGGAAGACCGCCAACACCGCTTGTGGTGCATTGCAGACGGTCGTTGTAGTCCTTGATTTCTACCAAGCCGTTGGCATGGTAGAGTTTGTCGCGGCCGCCTACGGCATTGACAAATTCATCGGTTACGGCATCGAGTGTGAAGGTTGTGTGGTTGGGAAGCACATCGACAATCACGCGCACGCCATATTTCTTGGCTTCATCGCAAAGGGCTTTCAACTCGTCGCGTGTGCCCATTACATAGTTGCCAATCGACCATTCGATAGGTTGGTAGAGATAGTACCATTTGCCGTTGCCTAAAATCTGCATACCGCCATTGTCGCCAGGAATGCAGCGGTTGGCAGGGGAGGTTTGCACGATGGTGTATCCAGCATCGGCAATGTCCTTCATATTCTCGCGGATGGTGTTGAACGACCAGCACCAGGCATGGAGGATTGTTTCTGTTTCGGTAGTTCGGCAAGAAGCCTCGCCTTTGGCTTTTGAGGAAGCCATGATGTTGCCACTTGCAACAAGTAGCACAACAATTAAAATAAGTGAAAGAAAATAGTACTTCATAATATTAAAATTTCATAGTGTTGCAAAGATAGTGTAAATATGATAGTATAATTATATCAGTGCGCAATTTATTTTGATTGGATTAGAAAAGAGGATAATTTGTGACAAAATTTAAGTTTTGTGTGAAAAAAGTAGCAAAACGAAATAAAAAATCAAAAAACAATGAAAAAATTTTGGCGATAATGATATTCTGCTTACCTTTGTGCTGTCAAAACAAAAAAAGAATGGCAAAATGAGTGAATTGATCTTTACGAAGATGCATGGTGCTGGCAATGACTATATATATGTCAATTGTATGGAGTCGTGCCCATCCAATCCTCAAGGACTTTCAGCGCGTTTGAGCGACCGCCATAAGGGAGTTGGCGCTGATGGTTTGGTGCTCATAATGCCGTCGGAAGAGGCCGATTTCAGAATGCGGATGTTTAATGCCGATGGGTCGGAAGGCAAGATGTGTGGCAATGCTGCACGTTGCGTCGGAAAGTATGTCTTTGAAAAAGGGCTGACAACGAAGCATTCGGTATTGCTTGAAACATTGTCGGGCATTAAGCGCTTGGATTTACACGTGAAAGATGAAATCGTAGAAGGCGTTACCGTTGATATGGGATGTCCCACACTTGAAGCCTCTCTTATTCCCGTTAAATCAGACTCTATAAAAGATATAAAGATAGCAACAAGTAGAGGCGAGGTCTCTCTTACGGCCGTGTCGATGGGTAATCCTCACGGCGTTGTTTTTTGTAATCTTGCCGATGCTGATGTGCATGGACTTGGTCGAGAATTGGAAGTGAATCCGATTTTCCCAGACAGAGCCAATATAGAGTTTGTCGAAGTCCTGACTGCAGACCATTTGAAGATGCGTGTGTGGGAAAGAGGAAGCGGTGAGACAATGGCGTGCGGCACGGGTGCTTGTGCTTCGGTTGTGGCTGGTGCTTTGACGGGACACTGCGGACGGCATGCAGTGCTCGATTTGCTTGGCGGACAACTCGAAGTTGAGTGGCGCGAGAGCGACGGCCATGTGTATTTGAGCGGTCCGGCAGAATTTTCCTTTGAAGGGAAAGTGCTAATTTGACGAAAAAGCGGTAATTTTGCCCCATAAAGGCAAAACATTTTTGAAAACAGGTAAAAAAGATAACTATACAACAACAAAATTGTTATGTCAACATTAAGATTTAAAGTGGTAGAAGAAGCCTATGGCCGCAAAGCGGTGCCAGTGGCTATCCCAAACGAGCGTCCGAGTGAATACTATGGTGAATATGTGTTCAATCGTGCGCAGATGTACAAATATCTTGACAAGAGCACTTACGATGCTCTTGTGTATGCTATTGACAACAAGGAATCATTGAGCCGCAAACTTGCAGACCAAGTGGCTGCTGGTATGAAACAATGGGCAATGGATCACGGTGCTCGTCACTATTCTCACTGGTTTGCTCCGTTGACCGACGGCACAGCAGAGAAGCATGACGGATTTATCGAACACGACGGCAAAGGCGGCGTGGTTGAAGAGTTTACTGGCAAGTTGCTCGTTCAACAGGAACCAGATGCTTCAAGTTTCCCTAACGGCGGTATCC
>CAVEIP010000128.1:3269-4761 GCA_963615935.1 [Ruminococcus] lactaris
TGGCTATTCTGCATGGGACATCTCTTCGCCTGCTTTTATCATTGACCATACATTGTGTATCCCAACAATCTTTATTGCATACACAGGTGAGTCGCTCGACTACAAAACTCCGCTTTTGCGCGCACTCAATAGTGTGGACAAAGCCGGAACGGCAGTGGCTCGTTATTTCGACGAAAACGTTAAGCACGTTATTTCATATCTCGGATGGGAGCAAGAGTATTTCCTCGTTGACAAGGCTCTCTATGCAGCCCGTCCTGACTTGGTAATGACTGGCCGCACTCTTATGGGTCACGAAAGTGCCAAGAATCAACAACTTGAAGACCACTATTTCGGTTCAATTCCTTCTCGCGTTGAGGCATTTATGCTCGACCTTGAGATTGAGTGCCACCGACTTGGTATTCCTGCAAAGACTCGCCACAACGAGGTTGCACCTAACCAGTTTGAGTTGGCCCCAGTATTTGAGGAGACAAACCTGGCCAACGACCACAACTTGCTGTTGATGTCGTTGATGACAGAGGTTGCACATCGTCACAACTTTGAGGTACTTCTCCACGAGAAGCCATTTGCGGGAGTTAACGGATCTGGTAAGCACAACAACTGGAGCCTTGGCACAGACACTGGCGCTATGTTGTTTAGCCCGGGTAAGACTCCGAAAGACAACCTTCAGTTTATCGCATTCCTTGCCAACGTAATGGCAGCTGTTCAGCGTCACAACGCATTGCTTAAGGCTTCTATCTCATCGGCAACCAACGAACACCGTCTTGGCGCTAACGAGGCACCGCCAGCAATTATCTCTATGTTCCTCGGTGCTCAGATTACTGACGTAATCAACCGTTTGATCAGCGACACAGAGGACGATGATTTCGCATTCTCAGGCAAGGAAGGTCTTACATTGAAGAATGTTTCTCAGATTCCTGAATTGCTCGTCGACAATACCGACCGTAACCGTACATCGCCATTTGCATTCACTGGTAACCGCTTCGAGTTCCGTGCAATCGGTTCTTCTGCCAACTGTGCATTGGATATAGCGATGAATGGAAAGAAGAGGCAGCACGCCGCGGTCTTGACTGCGAATCGAGTGTGCCACGCATCTTCGATGCTTATCTTAAACCTGAAAGTATCGAGTTGTTCAAGAACACTGGCGTATTCACAGAGGTTGAACTTGCGGCTCGCAATGAAGTGAAGTGGGAGATGTACACCAAGAAATTGCAAATCGAAGCACGTGTGCTCGGTGACTTGGCTATCAACCACATTATCCCAGTTGCAACTCGCTATCAGTCATTGCTTCTCGACAACGTGATGAAAATCAAGACAATCTTTGAAGGAAACGACGACGGATTGGCAGAACAGGAGAAAGAAACAATCAAGAAGATTGCAAAACACATGTTTGTTATCAAAGATGAGGTTGCTAAGATGGTAAATGCCCGCAAAGCAGCCAACAAGATTGAGAGCGAACGTGAGAAAGCAATCCAATACCACGACACGGTTAAGC
>CAVEIP010000129.1:0-4738 GCA_963615935.1 [Ruminococcus] lactaris
GGCAGTAACTAAGTTTATAGCGTTAGGCATTATAATTTGCCTAACACGGGCGATGGCTTCTCCGAAGGGTGCAAAAACTACAAAGCAAAACACGTCTGAGTACGACACCGTGCCGGCTCAGTTGCTTACAGATGCCAACAAACTCAAAATGGTTCATGGCGTAAAGGATTTGCATTACGGACGCTTTTTCTACTTGGACTATACCGAGGACTACAAGCTGGACGGCTTCTCAAGCATGAATCTGAAAACGAGCAGAGAACTCATTGAAGCAATCACAGATTCTCTATGCGACAAGAAACTACCTCTCGCCAGTGGCAAGGTCTCGTTTGGAGCTGGGTGCAGTGCCTTCTCTGCCGTAACGCCAGAGCATAACGATTATATCATGGGACGGAACTTCGATTTCTCTCACAACAATGAGAAGATTGCCGCTGCAATGGTGCACACCAAGCCTGATGGCGGTCTGGAATCTATCAGTATGGTCGATGCCTACTGGATAGGATACCGACAAGGTTTGTGGCATTGCTTTACTGACAACACCCAGGCGTTTAAAGCAAACAAAAAGCGCGACCTGTCCTATCTCATGGGCTTCCCGTATTTGCTGATGGACGGTATGAATTCAGCGGGATTCGCCATATCTGTCCTTCACCTCGACGGAGAGCCTACCCAACAGATGACTACAGGGAAGCGATTGATGACAACATTGTTGATGCGCAATCTGCTCGACCATGCGGTCTCGGTCAACAAGGCAATAGAAATGCTTGAGGACTGCGACTTCTGGGTGCCGGAAGGAGAAGGAAACTATCACTTCTATATGGCGGACTCTACTGGCAATAGTGCGGTAGTGGAATATGTGTACAAGCCGGGGCAAACCGCAGGATCACCCAACATACGCTGCGTGATGCTTGGGAAAAAGTGCGTGAGCAACTTCTACCTCTCCGACGCCATGATAGAGAGCGACCACGGTCCGCTTTCCGCCCACGGAAAGACTCGCTACGAAATGATGAATTTCGTGCTGAAGCAGAACAATGGCAAGTTGTCGGAGGAAAGTGCCATGTGGCTGCTCAACGGAGTGAGTCAGGCCGAGAACCCAGCCGAACCAACGAGCCACACACAATGGTCGGTGGTCTACAACTTGTCGCAAAAAACGGCAACCGTCTGCGTAAACCGCGACTATAAGAAGCAATTTCTTTTCAACATCAACGGCTATCTTGAAAGCAAATAATCCTATGACAAAATCACACTTGCTGGCACACCAAGATTGTGATAAATGTTACGAGCCACGTCCAAATTAATGGCACGGCGGCCATGAAGGATGTCGCTTAAAGCGGTAGGTGAAACACCGATTGCTTTGGCGGCATCCTTTTGCTTGTAGCCCTTATTGCGAAAAGCCACCTTGATGGCTGCTATCAAAGAAGGCTTGATGCGCCAAGGATGAGGGTCTACCTCACATTCCCAATTATAAGCAGATTCGCTAAGAAGTTTTAACTCTTCTTGCTCAACCTCACTAAGGAAATCCATCCCACCCAAACGAGTACCTTTCTCCAAAAGAGCCTCCATTCGTGCGTCTATCTCATTATAAGTCTTTTCGTCTTTGATAACCATAGCTATATGTTTTTAATATCCTTAATTTTATCATATTCAGCCCAACGCATTAAAGCATCTTCTGCGTCGGGATGTTTCTTACCAAAAGCTATTAACAGTTTAAACTTTAATATCTTCATCGTTTGATATGTTATGATGCAAAAGATAGTGTAAAGTTCTTGAATTTGTGAACTTCTTAACTTCTTAACAAAAAATTCAAGACCATGAAAAAGGCTACGCCAATCCGGCGTAGCCTTTTATGTTAATAGAATTCTGTCAGTTCTACGGGGACTTGACGCCCCATTGAGGCCTTGACATCGACAATGCGTTGGTTTGGACTTCCGCGGAAGCGGAGTTGTGTGTCGCGCTGGGCTTCGATAAACCGCCCCTCAACCACAACGTCGATCCACGGCAGTGGCAACTGCAACGACTTGTCGGCTTGGATTTCCTCCCAAAGGAATCCGGTGAAGCACCAGATGGTCTTGCCGAGACGCTCCTTGATGGCGCGGCAGAGTTCTGTCACCTCCTTCGGATGGTAGAGAGGGTCGCCGCCCGAGAGCGTTACATTGAAGTCGTTGAACTCGATCACCTCGAGCAGTTCCTCAATGGTCGCTTCCCGTCCGCCGTCCATAGCCCACGACTCTGGATTGTGGCATCCAGGACACTTGTGGTTGCATCCGGCAAGGTAGATGGATGTGCGCAGTCCTGGTCCGTCGACGCTCGTGCCCTCAACAATGTCGAGTATTCTGATTTTCATTGCGGCAGACTATTTGTGAACCACACGGTCGCGGAGTTCAGCCAACTTGGCACTGTTCCAACGGTCGGTTGTACCTACGAGGTAACCTGTGATGCGCTGCAGTTTGTCGATGCGCGGACTTCCGCACTTAGGGCACACCTGAAGGTCGTCGGCAGCATCCTCATATCCACAATCCATACAGCGGTTTCTGTTGTGGTTTACCGAGCCGTAGCCAATGTTGTATTTGTCGATAAGATCCACTATGTCGGAGATAGCCTCTGGATTGTGGGTTGCGTCACCGTCGATTTCCACATAGAAGATGTGTCCGCCGCGGGTAAGTTCGTGGTAAGGAGCTTCAACTTCTGCCTTGTGGCGTGGGCTACACTTATACCATACTGGCACGTGGTTGGAGTTGGTGTAGTACTCTCTGTCGGTCACGCCCTTGATTACGCCAAACGTCTTGCGGTCCTTCTTTGTGAAGCGGCCCGACAAGCCTTCAGCCGGCGTTGCCAGCACGCTGAAGTTGTGGTTGTAGCGCTCCGAGAATTCGTTTGCCTTGCTTCGCATGTAGCCCACAATGCGCAAACCGAGTTCTTGACTTTCCTTCGATTCGCCGTGGTGCTTGCCAGTGAGTGCAACCAAACATTCAGCAAGTCCGATAAATCCGATGCCGAGTGTGCCTTGGTTGATTACGCTCTCCACTGTCTGGTCCGGCTTGAGTTGGTCGCCGCCGTTCCACAGTTTTGTCATCAGCAACGGGAACTGCTTTGCAAGGGCGGTTTTCTGGAAGTCGTAGCGCTCGCACAGTTGTGTGGCTGTAACCTCAAGCATATTGTCGAGTTTCTTGAAGAATTGGTCAATGCGTTCCTTCTCGTCCTGGATGTTCATGCACTCGATTGCGAGTTTTACGATGTTGATTGTGGAGAACGACAAGTTGCCGCGGCCTATCGAAGTCTTGGCGCCGAAGCGGTTTTCAAACACACGCGTGCGGCATCCCATTGTGGCCACCTCATAGTTGTAGCGCTCAGGATCGTCGGCGCGCCATTTCTCGTGGTAGTTGAACGTAGCGTCGAGGTTGAGGAAGTTAGGGAAGAATCGGCGGGCTGTCACCTTGCAAGCCAACTTGTAGAGGTCGTAGTTGCGGTCCTCTGGCAGATAGTTCACTCCGCGTTTCTTCTTCCAAATCTGGATTGGGAAGATGGCTGTAGCGCCATTGCCCACACCTTCATAGGTAGAGTTGAGGATTTCACGGATGATGCAACGGCCCTCGGCACTGGTGTCGGTACCGTAGTTCACCGAACTAAACACCACTTGGTTACCGCCACGGGAGTGGATGGTGTTCATATTGTGAATAAACGCCTCCATGGCTTGGTGCACACGGTTGACGGTCTTGTTGATGGCGTGTTGGAGTGCGCGCTCCTTGCCTTCGAGTCCGTCGAGCGGCTTCTTGATGAAGTCGTCGAGTTCAACGTCGTAGAGGTCGCTGAAGTCCTGACCGAAGAGGGCTTCGGTGTTTTTCACCTCTTCCTTAAACGATGAGCGTACGTATGGAGCCAGATAGAAGTCGAACGCAGGAATTGCCTGTCCACCGTGCATCTCGTTTTGCGCTGTCTCGAGAGAGATACAGCCGATGATGCTGGCGGTTTCGATGCGCTTTGCCGGACGCGACTCGCCGTGGCCTGCGGTGAAGCCGTATTTGAGCACGCGGTCGAGCGGATGCTGCACGCAAGTGAGGCTCTTCGTTGGGTAATAGTCCTTGTCGTGGATGTGTAGATAGTTGCCCTTCACGGCGTCGGCTGTTTCTGACGACAACAGATAGTCGTCGACAAACGGCTTAGTCGTTTCGCTGGCAAACTTCATCATCATGCCGGCTGGAGAGTCGGCGTTCATGTTGGCATTCTCGCGGGTGATATCGTTCGACTTTGCCTCGATAATCTCAAGGAAAATGTCGCGTGTCTTTGCACGGCGCGCAATGCTGCGCTGGTCGCGGTAGGCAATGTAGCGTTTTGCCACTTCCTTACGCGAACTTTTCATCAATTCAAGTTCTACATTGTCTTGAATTTCTTCTACTGTCATCTGCTCTTTTCCATTCATGCCGATGCGGTCGGTAATCTTTTGGATGAGCGATTCGTCTTCACCTTTTTCGGTCTGAATCATCGCCTTGCGGATGGCGGCTTTAATCTTTTCTTCGTTGTAGCCGACGACTCTGCCGTCGCGCTTAATTACTGTTTGTATCATTATATTTTTTGAGGGATTTTTTAGTGTTCCTTTTGTGGTTTCAAAGGTATATATTGTTTTTCTAACATCCAAATAAAATTTTCTTTTTGGAAAACTTTTTACTATTTGTTAATTTCTAGATATCTAATATTTAGATATATAAAATTTATTTGGGAAAACTTTCTGTCCAAATAAGACATATAC
>CAVEIP010000130.1:0-4598 GCA_963615935.1 [Ruminococcus] lactaris
ACAAATACTGAATAAAACAAATAATCTATGTAAATTTGCAATTTTGGAACAATGAAGAAACTACCGATATATATATACAAAGTTGCAAGGAGCATCATAGTAACTCTCCTTATAACTTTTATAGCAGTCTACACCACACTCTACGTGGTGCTGTCGGTGCCTTCTGTCCAAAACAAAATCCGCACCACTGCCGAGCACGAGTTGTCGAAACTACTCAAAACCGACGTTACAATCGGCAAGGTAGAGATAAATCCCATCAGCGAACTCACCATCTACGACGTCCGCGTGCCCGACCAGAAAGGCGGCGAGATGATATCCGCCGACAAAATCGGAGCAAGCATGAGCATCATGAGCCTACTTCTCTCGCAGAAGTTTGTCTTTTCCTATGCCGAAATCATCGGACTTGACGGCCGCATCACCAAGGCCACACCCGACAGCGAGATGAACATACAGTTTATGATTGACGCGCTGAAGCCAAAGCAGAAAAACAAGCCGCCAACAAAGTTTGACATCCAACTCAACGCCGTGGTGCTCCGCAACAGCCGCGCATCGTTCGATATCCTATCAGAGCCTCACAAAGGCAAAGGTGTGTTCGACAAAAACCACATCTGCGTGAAGGACATAAATAGCGACATCCGCATCCCCGAGTTGAAAAACGACTATTTCACTTTCGACATCCGGCGCTTCTCGCTTGTCGAGAAAAGCGGTTTCCGCATTGAAAACCTCACCGCACTTCTGCACATCGACAAGCATAACATCAATGTGTCGAACCTAAAAATCGAGCTTCCAGGCACACGAATTCAACCGAACGACATTGACTTAAAGTTCAACGACTTAAAGACCATCGGGAAGGAAATCGCCAATATGCCGCTCAGTTTGAAGTTGAAAGAAGCGCCCGTTACGCTATCCGACTTCCGCGCATTTGTACCCGACTTGGCGCGCGTCGACATGCCACTGTTTCTCACCATCGATGCAAGCGGCACAAGTCAACACATCGACCTGCGACAGTTGCAGATACACACCGACGGCGACTGGTTGGAAGTCAACGTGTCGGGCTCAGCCACTAACCCCACCAAGCCAAAGGAGATGAGCCTAAACCTCCCGAAGATAAGATTCTCGTCCCACACACCACACATCGCCGACTGGCTGAGCCGCAACGGCTACATCAAACCGAACGTTGCCGATCTGATTTCACAGATGCAGTTTCTCACCATCGACGGCCGGTTCAACCTAAACGACAACAAAGCCAACTACAAGGGACTTATCAAGACTGGTCTCGGTCAACTCAACACCGACGGAGTGCTCACTCTCGCCAACACGAAGAATTTCACTGGCCAACTTAACTCCTCCGACCTCAACCTCAAGCCACTGTTCAAAGGCAAGAACTTCATAGGCAACGCAGCCTTCGACGTGAACACAAATATGAGCCTCAAGAACGGCAAGCCAAGCGGACACGTCAAGGGCGAGGTGAAATACATCGACTTAAAGGGATACCGCTACCAAAACATTCTGGCAGACGTAGACATCAACAATAACTCTTACAAAGGCACAGTAACCGTCAACGACCCCAACGCCATGGTCGACATTGCCGGGCAGGCCGTGGTCGATGGAGCCAATTCGAAGTACAACGTCAGCGCTACGCTCGCCGACATCAGTTTCCATAACCTCAACCTCTACCACAAGAACCCCGGACATCGTTTCGGACTAAATCTTGAGGCAGAAATAGAGGGCAACACTCCTGATAACATCGAAGGCGATGTGAGAATTTCCAACATCAATTTCACTGACAACGGCAACGATGGCATCAGCATCGACCACTTCGATGTTTCCGCCCGCACCAACGACGACAACCACCGCACAATCGCCGTCAACTCCGACATTATCAACGGCCACGCAGAGGGATTTATCAATTTCGCCGACATGGCGGCAGAGATAAAGGCCATCCTCGGCGAGTCGTTCCCGTCATTACTCAAAAACGGAGCCAACAAGCCCACCGCACGGAAAAGCGACATCGAGAACAAGTTTGACTACAACTTCACCATAGCCGAGTGCAACGAATTGACTGAATTTTTCCACCTGCCCATAACCATCGCCCACCCCATCAAACTGGCGGGCCGCATGGACACACCAAACAAAAATCTGTCGTTGGGTCTCGAAGCACCCTACCTGCTGCAAAAGAACAAGGTTATCGAAAACACAAGTCTTGCCGTGAGCATCGACAACCAGACAAAGGCGCTCACCGTCAATGCCGCAACGCAACTAGACAACAAGAACGGCAACATTATGCTCCTGATTAACGGCACAGGCGTGAACGACCGCCTCGACACCGACCTCGAGTGGGTATACGACCGCAAGAAGGATTTCTCGGGCAAGGTGAGCCTATCATCGCTATTCCGCCGATTGGCAGACTCCAACAAGATGGAGGCAGACATAAGCATAAACCCTTCGCAATTTGCCGTCAACGACACGATTTGGAACATAGAGAGTTCACAGATACGCATAGCCGCCGACAAGAAGATATACGTGGACAGCATCAACGTGAACCGCGAGAACCAGTTTGTCAGGGCCAAT
Source organism: [Ruminococcus] lactaris (assembly GCA_963615935.1). Taxonomy (GTDB): domain Bacteria; phylum Bacteroidota; class Bacteroidia; order Bacteroidales; family Muribaculaceae; genus Limisoma. Next base: position 2,572 of record CAVEIP010000130.1, read on the forward strand.
GGCGTGGTTTCCGCCCTCGCCGAGGACTCGCTGTCGCTGCAACTGAAGAACATCGACCTCGAATATGTGTTTGAAACGCTCAACATCAACCACGTGGTGTTTGGCGGACGCGCCACGGGCAATGTCTATGCATCGTCGCTCCTCTCTGGTGCGCCGCAACTCCACACACCCGACCTTCACGTGGAGAATTTCTCATACCACAACGCTCCACTGGGCGTTGCCGACATCGAAAGCCACTGGGACAACGATAGCAAAGGCATATTCATCAACGCCGATATCCTGCAGCACAACAAGCGGATGACTTACGTGCGCGGCGCGGTCTACCCTACCCGCGACTCGCTCGACTTCAAATTTGATGCCGACCACGTCAACGTGCAACTCATCAAGCCCTTTATGTCGGCATTCTCGTCGGATGTAGAAGGCGAAGCCACTGGCCACGCCGAACTCTACGGCACGTTTAAACTCATAAACATGAAGGGCCGTTTGTTTGCCGACCGTTTCCGCTTGAAAATCGACCAGACCAACACATACTATTCGGTGTCCGACTCCATTATTATGGATCCGGGCGTTATCCGCGTGAAGAACGCTACGGTCTACGACGACTACGGCAACACTGCGAAACTCAACGGTGCCATCACCCACACATATTTTAAGGACGCCAACTTCAATTTCGCCATAACCGATGTGCACAACATGCTCTGCTACAACACCACAGCGAAGGACAATCCGCGGTGGTACGGCCACGTGTTTGGCAACGGCAGCGCATTCATCGTGGGCAAGCCTGGCGAGATAAAGATTGACGTGAACATGTCGGCGGCACCAAAATCGTCGTTCACGTTTGTAATATCCGACCAGGAAGACGCTGGCGAATATACGTTTGTCACATTCACCGACCGCCGAAAGGCAGAGCGACTGGCACAGGAAGAGGCAAGCAAACCGGCATTCCTCCAAAAGAAACAGGCCGACGACTCGCAGGATGCAGCATCGGTCTACCACATAAACCTCCTCGTCAACGCCAACCCGAACATCGCACTGACGATGGTCATGGACCCAGAAGGCGGCGACCGCATCCGCTGCACCGGTAATGGCAACATGCGCATTGAGTACGATTCTGCCGACGGCATGAAGATGTTTGGCAGTTACACCGCCGACGAGGGGCGCTACAACTTTACGCTGCAGGACATCATCGTGCGCGAGTTCAGACTGAAGCAAGGAGCATCGATTACGTTCCACGGCGATCCAATGGCTGCAAACCTCGATCTCGCTGCCACCTATAGCGTCAACGCCAACCTCGTAGACCTCGATGAGTCGTTTGCCAACGACAAAGACCTCAACCGCACACAGGTGCCTGTCAATGCAGTGCTGAAGGTGACGGGAGCAATGTCGCAGCCCGACATCAACTTCGACCTCGAGTTCCCATCACTCACACAGGACGTCTACCGCAAGGTGCGAAGCATCATCAGCACCGACGACATGATGAGTCAGCAGATAATCTACCTGCTCGCCCTCAACCGTTTCTACACGCCTGAATACATGCAGAATTCTCGTAGCAGCAACGGACTGGCTTCGGTAGCGTCGTCGACCATCACGAGTCAACTGACAAACGTGCTCGGACAACTGAGCGACAACTGGACCATCGCGCCAAACATACAGACAAGCAAGGGCGACTTCTCCGACACCCAGGTGGAGTTGGCACTATCGAGCCACCTGCTTAACAACCGACTGCTGCTCAACGGCAACTTCGGATACTCCGACAACGCGATGAACAGCAACAACTTCATCGGTGACTTCGACATCGAATATCTGCTCACCAAGAGCGGCAACATCCGTCTGAAGGCATACAACCGCTACAACGACCAAAACTACTATACGCGCAACTCTTTGACCACCCAAGGCGTGGGAATTATGTTCAAGCACGACTTCAACAACCTGTTCCGAAAGAAAGTCAAGACCGAGGCGAAAACCGACACTATCCCCGAGCGAAAGGACACCGTCGGCAGCCGCCGCAAGCCCGTAGGCGTAAATAA
>CAVEIP010000131.1:0-4596 GCA_963615935.1 [Ruminococcus] lactaris
ACCTTACCGTGCCGAAACTGAAGGTGAAAGAATATGAAGTTTACCGCAATGGTAGCCTGCTCGGCAAGACCACCGACACGTCGATTGTCGATGCTAATGTGGTGAGCGGCACGGTTTATACCGTCAAGGCAGTCTACGACAAGACCGTAAGCGGCAACAGCGAAAGTCTGACCTACATCGAGGGTGGGGTAGAGGCGCTCGATACCAATGCACCGCGCGTTGCCACTGGCAAGGGCTTTGTTGAAGTGCTTAATGCTGATGGCAAGCATATTAGCGTCTACGCAGCCGACGGCAAGACTGTTTATGTGGGAACTGCCTATTCACCTCGCTATAGCATCCCGGCGAGTGCGGGAGTATATGTGGTGACCATCGACGGAAAATCGGTGAAAGCAATTGTAAAATAGTTGGTTATTTGATATGATTTGTGAGGGCGCTGATTTTTTCGGCGCCCTCACTTTTGTGTATATGCTCGGTTTACATTACATTTGTAGAAAATTATAAATATTCTCGTGACGGATAAACTAAATTCTTTTGTTGCATTTTGCAAACGACACAGAATCCTGACAACGATTGCGCTGATTATTGTCTTCGACATAGTGGTGATTGTTGCCAGTTATTTTGCTTTGGGAGTGTTCACAAACCACGGAAACAAAGAGACTGTGCCCAACTTGACAGGTATGGACGTCGAAAAGGCTGCGGAGATGCTCAGCCGCCGAAATCTCAACATCGAGATTGCCGACTCGTCGTATGTGGCTAATGTTAAGCCGGGCAGCGTGTTGGAGCAGAATCCGGCAGCAGGCTCGTTTGTCAAGGACGGCCGCACGATTTACGTTACTATCCGCACATATTCCACAAAACTCATAAAACTCCCGTCGCTCACCGATATGTCGGTGCGCCAGGGCGAATCAGTGCTGCGTAGCGCAGGCGTGAAGAGCATCCGCATTCGCCGCGTTCCGTCGGAGTTTCAGGACCTTGTGCTTCAGGTGTTGTGCAACGGCAATGCGGTGCAGGACGGCGGCAAGATTCCTGTCGATGCCGAGGTTACGCTCGTCGTTGGCGACGGCTCGCTTAATGGCATCATTGAGGAAGACCTGTCGGGAAACGATAGTGCTGCCGTAGATGGGACAGAGGATTTTGAATTGGAATAAATACCCTTGATTTGGTTTGATGGAACAAGATATTGAAGACGAATTGATTGATGTCGACGCAATGCCTACGGAAGGCACCGACGGGCAGGAACTTTGGGAACACTATCGCTTTGTGGCGGAAAAAGGTCAAAACCTGCTGCGCGTTGACAAATTCCTTGTCAGTCACATTGACAACACCTCGCGCAACCGCATTCAGCAGGCTGCCGACGCTAATTGCATCCTTGCCAACGGAAAGCCGGTGAAGTCGAACTATCGTGTGAAGCCTGGCGACATAATCTCACTGGTGATGGACCGCCCGCGCTATGAGTTGGACATCATCCCTGAGAACATCCCTCTCGACATCGTTTACGAAGACGACCAGTTGCTAGTAGTCAACAAGCCCGCTGGGCTCGTGGTGCATCCTGGTCATGGCAACTATTCGGGTACACTTGTCAACGCCCTTGCGTACCATTTCCGCAACGACCCCGACTACGACGTTAGCGACCCCCGGCTCGGACTGGTGCATCGCATCGATAAGGACACTTCCGGACTTCTCGTTGTTGCTAAGACGCCCGATGCCAAGACCTTCTTGGGTAAGCAATTCTTTAATAAAACCACTCACCGCCAGTATGTTGCCCTCGTGTGGGGCAAGTTTGCAGAAGAGAGCGGCACGGTTGAAGGCAACATTGGCCGCAACCCCAAGGATCGCCTGCAGATGGCAGTATTCCCCGACGGCGACCAAGGCAAGCATGCCGTGACACACTACCGTGTGCTCGAAAACCTCAGTCATGTGGCTGTGGTGCAATGCCAGTTGGAGACCGGCCGCACCCACCAGATCCGTGTGCACATGCGGCACATCGGTCATCCGCTTTTCAACGACGCCCGCTACGGCGGCGACAAGATTCTGCGTGGCACAACTGCTGCGAAGTACACCCAGTTTGTGCAAAACTGCTTCAAAATCTGTCCGCGCCAGGCTTTGCATGCCAAAACCCTCGGTTTCGTTCATCCCACGACCCGCGAAGAGATGTTTTTCAATAGCGAGATTCCCGAGGATATGACCGCCCTGATAAAAAAATGGGAAGATTATACGGCAGCAGTGTTATAAAATGCCGAAAACCGTTGGAAAATACGATAACTTTCATTACCTTTGAAAGTTTAAAACAAGTATGGTTATCTTAAATTTATGAACATATGAATGAGATTGTTACCCCAAAAGAGTTTGGCGATATTTGCCCATTTTCGGATGCGGAATTTCAGTCGAAAATGAAGGAACTTGTCGCAGAAGACGGTTTCAAGCATGCAGTCACTTGGGTTATGCCCGACATCGACTATGAGGGGTTCTGCGCTCAACTTCTTTCAATAAAGACGAAAAAGGATTTTCAGGAACAGGTGATGTTCGATTTCTTGAAACTCCTTGCCGCCAAAACTACGGCGGGAATTTCCTACGACAATATCGAGAAAGTTGACCAGTCGAAAGCCTACACGATGATTACCAACCATCGCGACATCGTGCTCGACGCTTCATTTCTCAACTTGGCTCTGCTTTTCAACAATTATCGCACTACAGAGGTGGCCATTGGTAGCAACCTATTGATTTACAAGTGGATTGAAGATCTTGTGAGAATTAACAAGAGTGTGATTGTGAAGCGCGACCTCAGTATTCGCGAGGCACTCGGCGCTGCCGAGCAACTTTCTGGCTACTTCCATTTTGCTGTGACACAGAAACATGAGTCAATCTGGATTGCCCAGCGACAGGGACGCGCTAAGGATAGCAGCGACGGCACCCAGGAAAGCCTCATTAAGATGCTCGCCATCAAGGGTGGAAAGTCGACCGTTGAAAACCTTATGGAACTCAACTTGATGCCAGTGGCAATCAGTTACGAGTTGGACCCTAACGATTATCTTAAGGCTCGCGAATTCCTTTTGAAAGCCAAAGACCCTAATTTCAAAAAGACTCAGCGCGACGACCTTTTCAGTATGGAAACTGGACTGCTTCAAAACAAAGGCCGCGTGCATTTCTCGTTTACCGATTGCATCAATCCGCAACTCGAGAAACTGTTGGGGCTCGACAAGCAGGCTGCGCTCGCCGAGGTGTGCAAGATTATCGACACGCAGATTCACTCTAACTACAGAATCTATCCGGGTAACTATATCGCCTTTAATCAACGCTTCGGCACCGACCGCTTCTGCGACAAGTACAGCAAGGAAGAGTTGGAAACCTTTGAGGTTTATCTCAACGGACAACTCGCCAAGGTGCAGAAAGAGGTTGATTTCCAACTGAGCGACGACGACTATCAATTTATGCGCGACAAAATCCTCGTGATGTATTCAAATCCTTTGGTCAACAAACTGAAAGCCAAGGGGGAATTGTAAAAACGATTAATATATGAGACTTCCTGTTTTTGCGCTAATTGCTTTCGCAGTAGCACTTTTGCTAACCGACGGATGCATTTACCGACAATTGAAGGGAATAGGAAAACGATGGCTGACGGCTGCCCATGTGGTGGTGTCGGTCATCGTTTATGCTATTCTTATAGCGGTGGCTTGCTTCGCCAAGTCGACCCTTGGCGGCAGCGCTTTCGACTGCATGATGTGGGGCTTGTTTGCCCTTATATCGGTGTCGGCTGCCAAACTTATCTATATGGCTTCCTGGGGCATCTCGCTCCTGCCGCGCCTGTGGCAGAAGAAATGCTGGAAACGTTGCCGCCTGGTGGGTGCTATTGTTGGCATACTCGTGTTCTTCACGATGTGGTGGGGCGCAATCATCACCCCGCGACAGTTGGATGTGGTCAACGTGGAACTCCAGTTTGACCGCCTTCCGCGCGACTTCGACGGCTACCGTGTGCTGCAAGTGTCCGACCTTCACGTGGGCACTTACGGCCAGTCGACAGGCATCGTGGAAAACATCGTTGAGCAGATTAACGCCCAGCATGCCGACCTCGTCGTGTTTACCGGTGATATCGTGAACCGCGAAACCGATGAGATTAAGCCTTTCGTTTCGATACTAAAGCAAATCAAAGCGAAAGACGGAGTGATTTCCATCCTCGGCAACCACGACTATGGCGACTACTACAAATGGCCTTCAGAGTCAGCCAAAAAGGCAAATATGGACAAACTCGTGTGCATCCAGCGCGACAGCCTCGGCTGGAACCTTCTGCGTAACGAGCATTTCTTTTTGAAACACGGTTCCGACTCCATCGCTGTTATTGGTGTGGAGAACTGGGGCGAGCCGCCGTTTCCCACCTATGGCGACCTCAGCAAGGCTTATCCTGACGTAAACGACGGCACCTTCAAACTCCTGCTGTCGCACAACCCCAAGCATTGGGATGAGGTAGTGAGCAAGACGTCGAATATCGACCTCACTCTTTCGGGGCACACTCACGCCATGCAGATGATGCTCAGCCTCGGCAGCGTGAAACTGTCGCCGTCGGTGTTCCGCTATAAGCACTGGCAGGGACTCTCCGAGGAC
>CAVEIP010000132.1:0-4587 GCA_963615935.1 [Ruminococcus] lactaris
TTTAGAGATTTACGCAATTTGTTTTACAAAAAAATTGCACCATAAAAAAAAGATTATTTATCTCCCGACAAATAATCCTTTCACCTTAAAATTTAATACCATGAAAAACTTGATGCAAATGTACACACTTTTCTATTCACCGCAATAGTCTGCAAGAAAAAAGTTATGTTGTACAACATAATTTAACAACACACATAAGTTTTTCAATGATTTTAATAGCAATTTGCTACAAATTCACACCATTTCCGCAACAAAGTGATATCAGCGAGCTATTCAATTGGCAGACGTTCGAGCAGATAGACTCTCAAATCACTCCAAAGGGCATAGTCGGTCTGTTGGTCGGGCAACAGCCGTACAGGCTTCTCATTGAGGTCGACACGGGCATAGAGGAGGCCAGAGTCAGCGCGAAGCAGCACAATCTGCAGGTTGCATGCCATCGGCACGATGGCGTAGGCTTGCCAATTGTCGGCCACCGAATCGAAATAGTTGGTAAGATAGTAGCACCCTGGCACCTGCATCAGCGCCAACAGCGGCATCATTGTCTCAGCATGGCCAAAACGCAGTTTAGCAGCAGTTTTGAGCCGTCCCGACGCCACACTGTCGGCCGTCTGCACAAGGTCGAGAAGCAGCGGTGCGGCAATCTCCGCAGGACGCGACGACACGGTCGATGCTGAATAGAGCAGATATTCGCGGAAATTGAAAATGCTCCACAGTTGGCGGTACTCCTTCAGCGTGAAGTATGGTTCAGGACTGATGTCGAGCCCCATAGCATCCATACCCGCAAGCACATAGTATTCAGCCATAGCGAGGTCCGACGCCCCTCGGTAGTCGAGCGGATAGTTCTCGCCAAGCACCCGCAACAAGGGGTCGATTGTGATGTTTTTTGCCAGGAACTTGCCGTAGGTTGACAGGTAAGCGGTGTCGGCGCGGTAGGCCTTATACTCCTCATCGAGTTCGAAATTGCGCACCAACGGGCTAAATCGGCTTCCCGACATGGCTGTAATGTCGACCTGCTTGCCCATTTGAGCAAGTTGGTGGGTGAAGGAATACATGCTCATCACGCTTCGCGGCGAACTCGACGAAAGAGCCACCACCCGTGCACTATCGAGCAACTGCGGACAACTGCGATAAAGCCTCGCTGCGATGCCACGGTGCTCCTGCTCACCGATGGTGTCGAGTTGACCCCAGCGGCCGTTGGTAGCAGCGATTACGCGGTCCACGTCGCCAAGCAGGCGCTTGCCGAGGGGCGTGATTGTGCGCAGCGAGTCGGCGCGGTCAAGGGCGCGCTTCATCATCATTGTAAATAGGCTTCCCGCTGGATAGCGCGAGCCGTGGCGGGCAACGAGGTTGACAAACACAGGATGAAGTGTGTCGGGATAGACGCGCACGCTGCGGTCGGTTGGATAAGGCGCCAAACTTGCGCGCCCGTCCTTATAGGTGAATGCTACCGCCTGAAGCGAGACGGCAAGCAGAAGTAACGGCAAAATCAGTTTTTTCATTTCTCGGAATGTTTTTGTTGACTGGTGCAAAAATAAGAATAACGTCAGTAAAACAGAAACCGTCAAGCGGATTTTTAAATTTGCCGCATTGGGATTATTGGTGTAATTTTGAAGCAAGAAACAAACAGATATGACAACTAAAGACGAAATAAAGCGGCTGATTGACGACAACGAGGCAGAGAAGGCCATCGCAATCCTCGACGAAATGATTGCTGCCGATGCCTCCGACGATGATCTGTACTTCCTCCGCGGCAACGCCTACCGGAAGTTCAACAACTGGAAAAATGCACTTGGCGACTACTGCAAAGCCATGGACATCAATCCCAACAGCCCTGCTGCCAAGGCCTACAGAGCAGCACTGGAAATTTTGGAATACTACAACAAGGATTTGCTCAACCCTTAATTGTAGCGCACCACAGCGAGGTTTTCGGTCCATCCGCGGGTGCGGTTGCTCACCGTGACGCTCACTATGCCCCTGCAGCCAGCGGCTTTCTGAAACAGAAGGCTAAACACATCCGCCATGCTCCCCACAGCAGTGTTGTTGGTGAATTCTGCCACCATGCGACCTCCGCAAGTCATCTCGGCAAACATTCTGTCGCCGCGCTCAATCTTTCCTCTTTCTCTTTCCATCGCGTATTTTTTTTTAACAATGCAAAGGAACTACACGTGCGGGCACGTTCCATGCCCGAGTCAGCAAAATAAAGTAAATCTAGCATGCAACAGACTGAAATCTTGAATAGTTGCTTAATTTTGCGGTAAATCAAACGAACTATGACAAAGACTATACTAAATAAAGCGCTGTCGGTTGTGCTGACAGTCATTCTTGCGTCGACATTCGCCTCGTGCGTATATTTCAGCCAAAGCAAACTGAGCAGCGAAGTAAACTCGCTGAGCAAGGACCTCCCCAAAGACTTGGACAACGGGATGACTGCCGACGAAATCAGTTATGAGAAAAACCGCAATATGGTGTCGATAAAATATGTATGGTTCGCCGACACTCTCGGACAGGAATGGCAATCATTCTGCTACAGCACAACCGCCGAACGCAGGGACAAAGTACTCAGCCTTTTGAGCATCAAGAAAATCAGTCGGGGATTGCCGGAACTCATCGAGGCAGCAGAAGCCGGCATCGAAATAGAGGTCGAAACAGGCGACGGCTCACCACTGTCCACCATCACCTACCCCAACATCGCCACCTTCAACGACGCCGCCAAAGGCAAAGCCACCGAAGTGAGCGAGTCGTAAGGTGAGAAACCGCTTTCCTGACTAATCCCAAAAGATAAGCCACCAATTGCGCGGCACAGTAGGTGTAAAGAAAAACGCGCTTGACCTTTTATGGTTAAGCGCGTTTGAGCGGAGTGAGGGAGATTCGAACTCCCGAAACGCTTTTGGCGTTTACACGCTTTCCAGGCGTGCCTCTTCAGCCACTCGAGCATCACTCCTCGTTTGCGACTGCAAAGATAGTGCAAGGTGAGCGAAGAAAAAAGGAACTTGTTCATTTTTTTCTTCCGAACCGCAGCCTATCTTATAAAAAGATAGTGCAAGGTGAGCGCCCCGCAGCCTATCTTATAAAAAGATTTACCGCCCTGGTTGTCATCACGACATCCGGGGCGGCCTGCTACTATGGTAATTCAATCTAAAATATTTTTATTATGAAATTGCTTCTATGAGTTTTATGGCGTCGACATACTGAGCAATGCCTTCCGCCACTTTCTTTGCATCGCTCATCGCCAGCACTACCGTAGACGGGCGATTGACCACATCGCCTCCGGCGAAGACACCTTTGCGCGTTGTCATGCCGTAGGGCGTCTCGCGAGTGAGCACATATCCGCGGTCGTCAACCTCGATGCCATCGGTAGTCGAAACAATGCGACTTGCTGGCTGCGAGCCCACCGCCATTATCACCTTGTCGGCCTCTTCGGTGTGGCGCTCGCCCTCGCATTCGATAACCACCTCGGTTATTTCGCCTGCCTCGTCATGAATGTCGACGATGCTCGATTTCCATTCAAAAAACACGCCCTCAGCCACCGCCTCATCGTATTCGGAGTGGAGAGCCGCCATCTCGTTGATGGTGCGATGATAAACGATGGTCACCTTCCCCGCGCCCATGCGCACCGCCGAGCGCGCTGCGTCCATCGCGGTGTTGCCACAGCCAATCACGAGCACCTTGTCGCCTTCCGACACTGGTACCTCGTCGCGGCTTAGATTGCCCTCGTTGTAGAGGCTCACCTGACGGAGGAAATATATTGCCTGGCGCACTCCGTGCAGATGTCCGCCCATGATTTGCAGTTTCTTGGGCTTGGCAGTACCCGTGCCCATAAAGATGGCATCGAAACCCTGCGCAAAAAGTTGGTCCACATTAAGGTCCGGGCCAATCGTGGTGTTGCAGTGAAACGCAACTCCGAGTTCTTCAATCTTGCGGATTTCGCGGCGCACCACCTCCTTCGGCAATCGGTATTCGGGGATGCCAAACATAAGCACACCGCCTGGCTCGGGCTCCATCTCAAACACATCAATGGCAAACCCCTTGCGGGCAAGGTCGCCAGCCACAGCAAGTCCGGCAGGGCCGCTACCAATCACAGCCACGTGTCCGCGCGACTTCTGCGGCAGTTTCTCGCGGATGAGTTGCATGTCGCCATCGAAATCGGCGACAAAACGTTCCAACTTGCCAATCGACACCGGCCTACCCTTGCGTCCAAGCACACAATGACCTTCGCATTGGCGCTCGTGGGGACACACACGGCCACAAACCGCCGGCAGATTGCTCTTGCCGTTGATTATGTGCATCGCATTGCCGAGGTTACCCATCGAAAGTTCGTGAATCCAATCGGGAATGTCCTGACTGATTGGGCATCCCTGCCGACACTGCGGCACCTTGCAATGCAGGCATCGCTTTGCCTCATTGATTGCCTCGAGCATCGTAAAACTTCCGTTGGTTTCTGAGAAACGTTCTTTTGACTTTGCAGCCCCTTCCATTATTGTGAAATTAAAAGATTTCCGCTGCAAAATTACTATACTTGCTCAAATTCACAAAGTCAAAACGAAACTTTTTGCTTTCGTTCCGAAAGCCCTACCCGCTATGTGTGAT
>CAVEIP010000133.1:0-3635 GCA_963615935.1 [Ruminococcus] lactaris
AGTCATATGCCTCCTGCTGCATCGGCTGATAGTCGGCAGCGGCAGCCAATGTCACCTCATGTCCAAGTTGGTGGAATCCAAGACACATGCCGTAAATCATTGTGTCCTTTATCGAATTCACCTTCGGTATGATATTGTTGTTAGCGGTGTATAATATCGTATTAAGGATTAATATCTTCATATTGAAATGCAACTTAAAGCCGTATTACCTTGTCAAAGGTAGAGCCTTCTGTCTTATTATCCAAATATTTTAGCCATTATCCAATGTTTGCATTGCCGTTAGCGGTATCTGCATAAAAAAAGAGGGCGCGGTCTCATCGACCGCGCCCTCTGGCTTTATCGTATGGTTACGATTACTTAGATTAGAGCTTTGGACCAGCAGCTACAAGAGCCTTGCCTGCTTCGTTTGTCTCGTACTTCTTGAAGTTCTTGATGAAACGTGCAGCCAAATCCTTTGCTTTCTCTTCCCATTGAGCAGCTTCAGCGTAAGTGTCGCGTGGGTCGAGGATCTCAGTTGCTACACCTGGCAATTCAGTTGGCACCTTGAAATCGAACATTGGGATTTGTTTTGTAGGAGCTTTGTCGATGTCGCCGCTGAGGATAGCGTCGATGATACCACGAGTGTCGCGGATAGAGATACGCTTGCCAGTACCGTTCCAACCAGTGTTTACGAGGTAAGCCTTAGCGTTGTTCTTCTCCATCTTCTTAACCAACTCTTCTGCGTATTTTGTTGGGTGCAATTCCAAGAATGCCTGACCGAAGCAAGCAGAGAATGTTGGAGTAGGCTCAGTGATGCCGCGCTCTGTACCAGCCAATTTTGCAGTAAAGCCAGAGAGGAAGTAGTACTTAGTCTGCTCTGGAGTAAGGATTGATACTGGAGGCAACACTCCGAATGCGTCTGCAGACAAGAAGATAACTTGTTTTGCAGCAGGAGCAGAAGAACCTGGTTGGATGTTGTTGATGTGGTTGATTGGGTAAGAAACACGAGTGTTTTCAGTAACGCTCTTGTCTGCGAAGTCAATCTTGCCGTTAGCGTCAACAGTTACGTTCTCGAGGAGAGCGTTGCGCTTGATAGCGTTGTAAATGTCTGGCTCAGACTCTTTGTCGAGGTTGATAACCTTAGCGTAGCAGCCGCCTTCGAAGTTGAAGACACCGTTGTCATCCCATCCGTGCTCGTCGTCGCCGATGAGTTTACGTTTTGGATCGGTTGACAAAGTTGTCTTACCTGTACCAGAAAGGCCGAAGAAGATTGCAGTGTTCTTGCCTTCCATGTCGCAGTTTGCAGAGCAGTGCATTGAAGCCATACCCTTCAAAGGCAAGAAGTAGTTCATCATTGAGAACATACCCTTCTTCATTTCGCCACCGTACCAAGTGTTGATGATAACTTGCTCCTTAGAAGTTACGTTGAAAGCAACGCAAGTTTCAGAGTTGAGGCCGAGTTCCTTGTAGTCGGTTACTTTAGCCTTAGAAGCGTTGTAAACAACGAAGTCAGGCTCGAAAGAAGCGAGTTCTTCAGCAGTTGGGCGGATGAACATGTTAGTTACGAAGTGAGCTTGCCAAGCAACCTCAACGATGAAGCGGACAGCCATGCGAGTGTCTTTGTTTGCACCGCAGAAACCATCAACTACATAAAGGTTCTTGTTGCAGAGTTCGCTCTTCGCGATAGTCTTAACCTTGTCCCAAACTTCTTCCGACATTGGGTGGTTGTCGTTCTTGTATTCTTCAGAAGTCCACCATACAGTGTCCTTTGAGTTAGCATCCATTACGATGTATTTGTCTTTAGGCGAGCGGCCAGTGTAGATACCAGTCATCACGTTGACAGCGCCGAGTTCAGTTTGTTGACCTACCTCGAAGCCTTCAAGACCTGCTTTAGTCTCTTCTTCGAACAGCTGCTCGTAAGAAGGGTTGTGTGCGATTACTGTAGCGCCAGTAATGCCGTACTTTGTTAAATCAAGATTGCTCATTTGTCGTTTTTGATTTATAATAGTGAATGTTTATAGATTCTTGTCTTGGTTTTCGCTCTTAAAAACCGATGCAAAATTACTACATTTTTTTTATACGGCAACATCATTAGTGAAAATTTTCCGCATTTAAAATTCTTTAAGCATTCGCGTTTTTGCGATGGGTGCAATTGCTTTTTTGATAGCGCTTTAGATTGTAATCTCGCCGCAGAGCGAACAGTTGAGATATTTCTTCACTTGCTCCGTGCGCAGGCCCATGCCGAAGAGGTACATCAGTTTGGTGATTGCTGCCTCCGAGGTGATGTCGTTGCCGCTGATTACGCCAGTCGACTGAAGGGCGTTGCCAGTCATGTAGCGCTCGCTGTTGACGCCGCCGTTGACACATTGCGACACGTTGACTATCACCACGCCGCGCTTCACTGTGGCGCGAAGCAGGTCGATAAACCATTTGTCGGTGGGGGCATTGCCAGCACCGTAGGTCTTGAGTACTATGCCTTTGATGCCAGGGGTGTTGAACACATGGGAGAGCACGTTTTCGGTGACGCCAGGGAATAGGTTGACAAACATTACGTTGCGGTCCATCGCGGTCTGCACCTTCAGCGGGCGCTGCGACTTCTGCCGCCAGAGGGCTTCCTCGTGGAATTGGATGTCGAGGCCTATGTGGGCGAGGTGCGGATAGTTGTTGCTCTTGAATGCGTTGAAATGGTCGGCGCTCATCTTGGTGCTGCGGTTGCCACGCCAGAGGTAGTTCTCGAAGAGAATTGCCACTTCCTGCACCATTGGCTCGCCCTTCTCGTCGCGCGCGGCGGCAATCTGGAGTGCTGTGATGAGGTTTTCCTCACCGTCGGTGCGCACCTCGCCGATTGGCAACTGCGAGCCAGTGATGATAACCGGCTTTCTGAGGTTTTCGAGCATGAAACTCAGGGCAGAGGCGGTGTAGGCCATGGTGTCGGTGCCGTGGAGCACTACGAAACCGTCGTAGTTGGCGTAGTTATCCTCAATGCTAAGAGCGATTTCCTCCCAGTGCGACGGGTTCATGTTTGAAGAGTCGATGGGGGGATGAAACTGTATGTTGTTGATTGAGTAGTTGAGTTTCTTGATTTTTGGCACATTGTCGATGAGGTGTGTGAAGTCGAATGGTTGCAGCGACTTCGTTACGGGGTTTTCAATCATACCGATTGTGCCTCCGGTGTAGATTATTAGAATGTTTGGTTTTGCCATAAGTGCCAAGTCTGTTATTATGTCTAAAACAAATCTTTTACACAGGCAAAGTTACGTTTAAATTCCGACAAATTGTAATTGAAGCAGTTCCCTCTTTGGCTGCAAAGGCGTTTGTTGGTGGCAAAATGTTACAGATTGCGCCTGTGTAGTGGCTAATTCTAAAGGATGGGGAAGAGAATGCGAGAAATCAATAAGCATAATCCCCTATGAAGATGGCATTTTATGAAAATTGTTAAAAAAACATAATCAAACAAGACTGCTATATATAAATAGGAAAGGATGCTACCGAAAGTCGGTGGCATCCTTTAGATCTTGCTCCGATGGCGGACTATTTTGCGAAGTAGTCGCTGAAGAATAGCATGTGGTCGCGGAGAGAGCGGCGCCAATAGTCCCAAGAGTGGTTTCCAGGACGGGAGGTGAACTCGTGGTGGATGCCTTGTTTGTTGAGTGCTT
>CAVEIP010000133.1:3645-4521 GCA_963615935.1 [Ruminococcus] lactaris
CTCAAAGAAGAAGTCCTCAGTGCCGCAGTCGATGATGAGTTGCAGGGCGCCGTCCTTGAGTTGTGGTAGTTGGCCTACGACGGTATTGTTGTCCCAATTTTTCTGGTGGGTTTTCTGCTCACCGAGGCGCAGTTTGATGTCCCAACTGTTGGGAAACGGGCGGAAGTCAACACCACCGCTCATTGATCCGGCAGCGCCGAAGGTGTCTTGATGGCGGATGGCGAGGTAGAGTGCTCCGTGGCCGCCCATGCTTAGACCGGTGATGGCGCGGCGCTCTCGGCGTGCGTCGGTGATGTATGTTTTGTCGACGTAAGCAACGAGTTCTTTAGACACAAATGTTTCATAGCGGTAGGTGGGGTCGATGGGACTGTCGAAGTACCAACTGGTGCCGCCGTCGGGGATGACCACGATAAGGTTCAGTTGGTCGGCAAGTTGCCTGACGTTGGTGCGATTGAGATAGCCGATGAGGTTATTGTCGCCGTAGCCGTGCAGAAGGTAGACCACAGGTAGGCGGCGCGCGCCGTAACTGTCGGGTAGTACAATCGACACGTTGATGTCCTTGTTCATTGAATCGCTCTTCACTGCGGTGGTTTCCAGTCTGCTTGCCAATGCCGGCATTGAGAGGGCAAGGATGGCGATGATTGTCGCGAAAATGCGTAGTTGCTTCATTCGATTGATGGTTTTTGTGGGTTTGGATATGGCAAATTTATGTAAATATAATGTTTTGTGCAATTTTTTTTGTTGCAACTATTGTAGGAATGGAAAATTGGTAATATCTTTGCACTCGCTAACTGAAAAGCGATGCCTGGTGCGGTAGTTCAGCTGGTTAGAATACATGCCTGTCACGCATGGGGTCGCGGGTTCGAGTCCCGTCCG
>CAVEIP010000134.1:0-4504 GCA_963615935.1 [Ruminococcus] lactaris
AGCAACTCTGGCTGTCACGACGGAAAATCAGAGTCGGAACAATACTATGCAAGTCTTGGCAAGGAGGCGTTGATTTGTGTCGCTGCCGGTAATGAGGCTGATCTCCCTATAGCAGCAAAGAAAAAGTTTACGGCAAGTGACAATACAACAAAAGGTCTGTTTGCCAATACCGACAGTTATACTTATGGCCGTGGACTTTATGGAATTTTTGAAGTCTATAGTGAAGATGAAACTGCATTTTCGTTGACGCCTGTATTCGTCAGTGGAACCACGGGCGAAATCTTGTATGAATTTGATACAATCGATGGAACAAAAGCGGGCGATAAGACATATAGTAGCAGCAGTTCACTCTCAAAATATTTCTCGGGGTCATTTACCGTTTCATATGGTATTGATGAAGACAGCAATCGCTATGGTGTAGTGTTCGACTGCGAAAAATTTACATATAAGCGCGACAATATCTATCTCGGATATGTGGTAGAAGGCAAGGCAGGACAAACGGTCTATTGCTATGCCGATGCTTACTACACTCAATTTGTCGATGGTGTTGATGGTTGGGGTGACGATATCGATGCCGATGGCTCTATCAATAACATGGCAACAGCACAAAATATCATTTCTGTCGGTGCATTTTCAACCCGCAAGTCGTTTAAGTATCTGAATGGCCAAACTGAATCTTATAATGCAGTGGTCGGCGACATTGCTTACTACTCAAGTTATGGCACACTCGTCGATGGCCGTAAATTGCCTCATGTTTGTGCTCCGGGTCATGCGTTGTCGTCAAGTTACAGCACTCCATATATGAAGGTCGAAGCCCAGTACGATGGCACATCAATTGCTAATTACAAGGCTGCTGTAGCTAAAGTTGAGGATGGCGGAAAATACTATTTCTGGAAAGATATGTGCGGCACATCGATGGCTTGCCCGTATGCTACAGGTGTAATTGCGCTGTGGGCTGAGGCTTATCCGCAACTCACATTCGATGACGTTGTCAATATCATCACAGAAACTTCGAATAGCGATTCTTATGTGGCAAAAGGCAATAAGGTGCAATGGGGCGCTGGTAAGATTAATGCCTATGAGGGCTTGAAGAAGGCGATTCAGTTGAATCCTGATGGTGCGGTTGGCAACATTAATTCTGATAAGAATATCCTTGTAAACAATATGGGTAACAATTCTTACGAAATCTTTGTTGCAAACGAATCGAGCCTAAAGGCTGATGTCTACGATTTGTCGGGGCGCAAGGTCGCAACAACCGTAAGCGATGGCAATACAGTCGTGGTCAACCTTGATGGTCAGCAGAAAGGTGTTTATGTGATTGGTGTCACTGGCCAGTCTGCACACTATTCGCACAAGGTATTGGTTAAGTAACTCGACTACCTTTGCATAAAAAAGCAACCGCAGGCATTTCGCTTGCGGTTGCTTTTTTATGATGGGTCAACGTCGTAGTAGACTATTGCTCTTTTCATCCGAGGGTCGGACAGTGATTGCTCGTAAATCATCCGAAGTATCTGTTTCACCTTTGGCATTGATGCTGATTCTTCAACTTTAAGCACAATTTGCCGTATGTAGAATTGTTGGATGCGGGCAATGGTTGGCGGCTCTGGACCAAGCACTCGTTTGCCAAACACTTGTCTTAGCATATTGCTGAAGCGGACCGACATCTCGGTGAGAGAATTGTCATCACGGTGCTTGATGTAGATGTTCACAATCCTTGTGAATGGCGGGTAATTGTATCTCTTCCGCTCTTCCAGTTCTGATTTGTAGAATCCTTCATAGTCGTGATTTACTACGAATTTGATTACGGGATTTTCGGGCGACGATGTCTGGATGCACACAATGCCCTGCTTTTGCCGTCGGCCGGCTCGGCCAGCCACTTGTTCCATCATGTTAAACGCGCGTTCGTGGCTACGGAAATCAGGAAAGTTAATCATTGTGTCGGCATTGACGATGCCAACAATGCTGACTCCACCAAAATCCAAACCTTTTGTAACCATTTGTGTGCCAATCAAAATTTGGGTCTTGTGGTTGGAAAAGTTTTCGATAATCTTGTCGTAGCCGTATTTGCTACGTGTGGTGTCGAGATCCATGCGGGCAACTTTTGCCTCTGGAAAATATTTCTCTATATCGTCTTCAATACGCTCTGTGCCATAACCCAGCACTTCGATAGTCGGTTGTCCGCAAGCAGGACAAATATTGGGCAGAGGAATGGTAAAGCCGCAATAGTGGCATGAGAGGAGATTTATGTGTTTGTGATAGGTGAGCGTGACGTCGCAGTTTTCGCATTTAGGCATCCATGCGCATTCCTTGCATCTCACCATAGGCGCAAATCCGCGCCGGTTTTGGAATATTATAGCCTGTTCATTGCGCTGAATTGCCGCATTGCTCTCGTTAATCAATTCGCGGGAAAATGCGCCGTTCATCTCTTTGTGCTTTCGCGCCAGTTTAGTGTCAATAACCCGCACTTCAGGCAATTCGACCCCTTCGAAGCGTGTCGAGAGTTTGACGAGACCGAACTTTCCAGTTTCGGCATTATAGTACGTTGTTATCGAGGGGGTTGCCGACCCAAGCAGAATCTTTGCATTGTGCATCTTGGCAAGCACGATTGCCGCATCACGGGCATTATAGCGTGGTGCAGGGTCTTGCTGTTTGTAACTGGTTTCGTGTTCCTCGTCGACGATAATCACGCCGAGATTATTGAATGGAAGAAACACAGAGGAGCGTACACCGATTACAACGCACGGCTCATCGTTTGTGAGAAGCCGTTTCCAGATGTCGACGCGTTCGTTGTCGGAAAATTTTGAGTGATAGATGAGCAAACGTTTGCCGAAATTCTTTTGCAGCCGTTTGGTCAATTGCGTTGTCAGCGCAATTTCAGGCACAAGATATAGCGCCTGCTGGCCTTGCTGAAGTGCATCATTGATGATGTGGGTGTAGACCTCGGTCTTTCCGCTTGAGGTGACTCCGTGCAGAAGAACGGTGTCTTTGTCGGAGAAACATTCTTTGATTTTAGCATATGCTTCCTGTTGCGGCTCAGATAGCGGATTGAGCGAAGTCTCGCCATTCGTGTCCAACTCAAATCGGTTGATTTCTCTTTTGTATAAAGAGAAAATGCCTTTGCCTACCATTGCGTTGAGTATAGGCAGTGAGGCGTCAGCGCGTTTTATAAGTGCGTCCTTCGTTACTTCCTTAAGCGGCTCGTGTTTCATCCATCCCGACATATCGAGGTAGGCGAGGAGAGCGGCCTCCTGTTTCTTGGCCTGCTTGACCTTTTGGAAAAATTCCTGTACGGAGTTGTTGTCGCCTTGTTCAGCCCTTAAGCGTACGCATACTTCTGTCTTGGGTCGGTAGTTGTCAACAATCTTTTCGGTAATGAAAATTGCTTCCCTATTAATCAAGTCAGCAACGGTTGTTTCTACGTTTTTATAGCCAGTGGCCTTCGCTATGTCGGCGGGTGTAAGATAATCCTTGGTGAGGAGCATGTCGTAGATAACGGTTTCGCGCTCTGTTAGAGAACCGTCGGTGTCGATATAGTCTGGATTTGCGGAAACGCGGGTTTCGCTCTCTACCTTCATGCCTGCAGGCACAGCGGCTTTGTAGACATCGCCGATTGCGCAAAGGTAGTAGTCGGAAATCCATTGCCAGAATTTCAATTGTGGGTGTCGGAGTATGGAGTTGTTGTCGAGTGCTGCAACAATGTCCTTCACCTCATAGTTGCCAGGACATTGATTGTGGATTTGGGTTACTATGCCCGTATAAAATTTCTTGCGACCGAACGGCACGAGCACGCGGAATCCTATACCCACGGAATCCTTGAGCCCGTCAGGGATAGTGTAGGTAAATGTGCTGTAGAGAGGCAATGGTAATATGACTTCTGCGTAGGTCATGATGGTAGATAAAAAAAGGTGGTTATGTCAAATTATTGTCGACACAACCACCGCTATGGTTATTTTCTTATGTTCTAAAAGAAGTAGGTCAAGGCTACTTTCCAAGTGCGGTTGTGCGATTTGAATTCATCAAGTTTTACGGCTTCCATCGCTCCGGTCATGTCCCAATTGTAACTTGCCGTGACTTGCCATTTGCGGAAAATCTCAGCGCCGACACCAACCTCCAAACCGAGTTGCACTGGGCGATAGGTGAATGCCGACTCGCCATCATTCTCAATTTTGTTGTGAGCCAACAAGATGCTGAGGTCGGGACCCGCAAACACGAATGGGCACAACTTGCGCTCAAAGCCATTCAGGTTTGAATATTTGAAACGCAGGTGGATTGGAATGTCGAGGTAGTGGAGATACGAACGTTCATTGCCATAGCCGTCGCTATTCCAAATTTTGAAGTCACCAAGATTCATCGTTGCTCCGCGTTGCGCGTATTGCAAACCGAGGTCGATGCCAAAGCCAATGCCCGGGATTTCATACTCACCAATGATGCCGGCAGTGTAGCCAACGGATTGGGTGGTCTTGAATTTCTGGTCGCGAAATGTAGTTTGACTCCATTTCATGCC
>CAVEIP010000135.1:0-4477 GCA_963615935.1 [Ruminococcus] lactaris
CTTCACAAAAAGGAAAATCCCAACACTCAAGTGCTGGGATTTTTCATTTTTCAAAGAGGGGGTATCACTACTTTCCTTTTGAGAGATTGATATTATTTATATAAGCCCTATTCTAAATAACCTTATGAAAAAACACAATATTATATCGTTGGGTTCCGCCAAGGGAATCTTGCGTGGGATATTCTCTGTGTGATGAATTAGCCTATTTGCTTCAGTTTGTAATTTTCTGTTTTTCATTCACAAACATAGTAATTACTTTTGAATTTCACATCGAAATTTACGAGAAATTTCAAAAAAAATTACTATGTCGTGAACCTGGTCTCAAATCAACCAATTACAATCCTAAACAAACCATATAATTAAAAATTCAATACCTTAAGACCTTACTTGTTGAGTTTGGCCGTTGCTTCAAGGTCGAGAGCGCGAGCAAGGATGGAGATAGGATGCTCCACCTTCGACGGTGTCGACATCTCAATCTGCCATTTGCAGGTCTCGCAGTCGGTTGCCACCACATCGGCACCAGCCTTGGCTATCTCCTCAAATAGCGAAGCACCAATGCCTTGCGATGTTGTGTAGTTTTCCTTCTTGAAGCCGTATGTTCCTGCGATGCCGCAACATTGCGACGGCAACACTGTGAGTTCCAACCCAGGGATGCTCCGCAGCAGGTCGATGGAATAGTACGACCAACCGAGTTTCTCCATGTGGCAAGGTGTATGGTACGCTGCTTTCAAATGGAAATCACTGCGGAACTTGAGTTTGGCACCATTCTCAATTGCCGTATGCACAAAACGCGTAGCCAAGTTTATTTGGTCGCGCACATCGGCGTTGTCCACGCCGAGTAGGTGCGGATACTCGTCGCGCATCGTGAAGATACATGTCGACGAGGCGCCAACCACCTGACGGCCAACTTCATTGACCGATTTGCGGATTGACGCAGTGTTGAGTTGTGCCTGTTTGCGCGCCTGGTCGATTACGCCGTTGGAAATCAAGGCCACACCGCAGCATTTCTCTTCGTCGAGCAGATGCACGCCGTAGCCAAGAGCATTTGCAACTGCGACAAAGTCCTTACCCAATTGAGGGTAGTTATAGTTGATGTAACAGCCGTGGAAGAAACTGATGTGCTTCTTGTAGGCATCCTGACTCGCCTCAGCATTGCGGTGGAACCAAGTTTCAAACTTCTGCCCAGAATACTTTGGGAACGTGCGATGACCGTCAATCTTGAGCACACTATCCATAATCATCTTCGTTGGTTTGAGACCAAGAGCAAAGTTGGTCAACGGAGCAACCATCGTGGCCATCGAGCCAACAAGGTCAGTGTTGGCAAGCATCCAGTCGCGGAGTTTCGGACGGCGCTTGCTGTATTTGATGCGTGCCGACTGGATGATGTCGCCAATCTTCACATTCGACGGACAAGCCACCTCGCAGCGCTTACAGTTAAGGCAATACTTGAGCGACTCGTCGAAAAATTCGCCTCTTTTAAGGCGGAGGCGTTCGCCGTCAGGTCCTGCCTGTTTCGGTCCCGGATAGTTAGGGTTGACCGGCACGACAGGGCAATATACGGCGCAGACAGTGCATTTGAGACATTGCTCAAAGTTGTTTGCGGAAATATTTTTATCTTGTAAGTTATTCATCTTTTCCATACGATTATTTCAGATTGTCGGCAACAAACAAGGCTGAGAGAAGAGCCACACCCGCACCGCTACCTTCATAGAGGGCGTTAAATCCACTAAGCACCGATCCGGCAGCATAGAGGTTAGCAATCGTCTCACCATCTTTTTTCACTCTAAAATGATCGTCGGTAGCCACACCGAAGGTCTGATAGTTCTGCTTGTTGAAGAACTGCTGGTCGCACCAGTTGGCGCGGTCCTTATCGTAGTCAACATCGAGACCAAACACCGGCTCTACAACTTCGGCAGAATGTGCCACCAAGCCGTTGCTAAAGAAACTACCAGTGGTGAGAATATAATTGTCGGCAACTAGGCCGTTTTCTGCATGGTTTATCGTATAGACAGCCTTGACCTTTGAGCCAGCAAATTCACCACGTACAACACTGTCGCCGAGCATATAAACGCCACCGAGGCGCTCAAACTCGCGGCGCAATTGCTGCTGTGTGCGGATTCCTGACACGGAAGGTGGCATTGTCGGCACCAAAACTGCAGAAGGCACCTCTTCCCGCAGCGCTTTCACAAGTTTCTGAGAAGACAGTCCAACCACGGCCGGCAACACCACCGCATCAACCCCAATAGAGTAATTTTTAAGTATGGTCAATAACTGATTATGTACACTTTCTTTGTCGAGCACGCGTGCAATGTTAGTTGCACGCATCTCTGTAGGACTCTTGCGCAGACGAGCCACCTCATCAATATTAATGAGCTCTTGCTTGCACTGAGCGCCTACAGCCTCGAGAGCATCCGTCACGAATTTCATATTGAAATCGAGGAAACCTGCGATGTTGGCAACAACCACCTTCTTACCTTTGAAGGCGTCAACGCTGTCGAAGCGTTTGAAATCGGCAAGCGAGAGCCATGCCCGCTTCATCGTGCCCATCGGAGTGAGATGGTAGGCATTTCTTGACGCCTCACCTTCCACATTCACACCGCTGTCGGCAAGCAGTTGCTTTGCCTCATCGGCATATTTCTGGAAATCTGCGCCGAGTTTTCTGTAAGGGTGAGCGGCATCGAGTCCAGCCACCGCCTCAACAGGATTATCGACTGTAGTGCCGTCGGGCAGACGGTTAAGCAATTCAAACGAACCAGAGAAGAAATGCAATGCGCTTTGTCCAGCGGAAACGATGGCGCACTTAACGCCCTTTTTCTGCAAGCGGATGCCACAAGCCAATCCGCTGAGCCCGCCACCAATGATTACTGTATCGAATTTCATTTTTCTACCTCCTCGTTAAGTTTCATATCGCAAACTCCGCCATAGAGCCATTGTGTAAATTCGTTTTCTCTCAAGGCATCGCCCCAAGCCACTGGATAGACGCCTTTCCAACGCTCGTTGAGGAACGTTGCAAGGTCAGCCTTTGCCTTCTTGGCGCAGTTGTGAGCCTCACCGAGAAGTCCGGCTGCGCGGCACGCACAAAGTTCGCCTTGACAAGTACCCATTCCCACACGAGTGCGGCGGCGAAGGTCAATCATATTGGTCACATGCAGTTCGTTGAGAGCATAGTTAACCTCACCAACCGACACATCCTCACACTCGCAGACGAGCGAATTGTCGTAAGGATTGTCTGAAGAAATTTTTGCAGCGAGTTCACCGTGGCGGTGATATGCAGATTTTTGAGTAACACTCATGTCGAACGTCTTGCCCTCCGACTTGACCGATGGGCGCGAACCAGGCAGCGGCAGTTCGCGAGTTACGCACTTCTTGTCCACTCCAAGTTTCTTGCAAGCCAAATCAGCAGCCCACTCAGCCATCAACCGATAAGTCATCAACTTACCACCAGTAATCGTAGCGAAGCCAGGCACACCGTCGCGAGTCTCGTGGTCGAGAAGCACGATGCCGCGGCTAATGTTGCGTCCCGACGGGTCGTCATCGCTTGCCACCAGCGGGCGCACACCCGCATAGGCGCGGAGGATACGAGTAGAGGCCAAAGCCGGAGCGAGTTTCTCGCCCTCAGTGAGGAGTACGTCCACCTCATCGGCCGTAACGCGCATATCGTCAACCTCATCAAAGCCCACACGACTCGATGTTGTACCGATAAGGCAAATTGTGTCGCCAGGCACAAGGATGTCGGCATTGGCAGGCTTGCGACAACGATTGAGCACTATATTATTGACACGGTGTCCGAAAATCAGCAACGAGCCCTTGGCTGGGAACATTCCCACCTTCACCCCTGCCAAGGCAGCGATGTTGTGACCCCAAATGCCGGCTGCGTTGATGGTCAACGGAGCATAGTAGTTTTTCTTCTCCTTAGTTTTATGGTCGAAAACTTCAACGCCAATCACGCGGTTTTGCTCCTTGATAACCGAGAGGACTTCATGATAGACGAGGATGTGAGCGCCATGAGCCTTTGCATCGATAACATTAGCAAGCGTAAGGCGGAACGGGTCAACCGAGCCATCGGGCACCTTCACAGCGCCGACAATCGACGGGTTGACTGAAGGTTCCATGCGCTTAGCCAACTCAGGGTCGATGATTTCCGCATTGATTCCCGCCTCCTTGCACGATTCCACGAAAGTGGCCTGATAAGCCAAATCATCCTCAGGCAACGTGATAAACAAGCCATCGTTTTCCTCTACGCAATGGCTTGCAATCTTTCGCAAAATCATATTTTCCTTGATGCATTCCGAAGCCGACTCCTTGTCGGTCACCGCATAGCGCGCACCACTATGTAGCAGTCCGTGGTTGCGGCCCGTTGCTCCAGTCGCCAAGTCAAAGCGCTCCAAGAGCAAAACACGCAGACCGCGCAGCGAGCAGTCTCTCGCTGTGCCGGC
The DNA here is from genome assembly GCA_963615935.1 of [Ruminococcus] lactaris. Taxonomy (GTDB): domain Bacteria; phylum Bacteroidota; class Bacteroidia; order Bacteroidales; family Muribaculaceae; genus Limisoma. Next base: position 4,437 of record CAVEIP010000135.1, read on the forward strand.
ACCTGTGGCTCCACCTCCTATGACAATGACGTCATATTCGT
>CAVEIP010000136.1:0-4472 GCA_963615935.1 [Ruminococcus] lactaris
GAGAAGCTCCTTATACCAGTCTGTGTTTGAACCATATGTCCAGTTGTGGAAGTCGGAATCAGCGTAACTGCCGCCGAATTTGTCGATAGACGACTTGATTACAGGCACATACGCATCGTAGTTTGCTTCGAGAAGCATTGTTGCGTATTCCTGTGAACTAGCCATCTTAAGCACGTTGGTTGCTTTCTGCACACCGAAGTAACCATCGTAGGTGATTTGTGCTTTTTGATTTTTCTGACCTTTCTTTGTTGTGATGAGTACAACGCCGTTGGCTGCGCGCACACCATAGATGGCTGCTGCCGATGCATCCTTAAGGATTGTCATATCCTGGATGTCGTCGTTGTTGAGGAAGTTGATGTCGTCGTAGAACATGCCGTCGACTACATACAATGGTGACGAGTTGGCGAAAGAGCCTGCTCCACGGATGCGAACTGTTGGACCGGCACCTGGAGTACCGCTGTTGATCACGTTCACACCAGCAACCTTACCTTGAAGGGCTGCCATTGGCGATGATGATGGGGTTGATTGCAGGTCGGCTGCCTTTACCACTGTGATAGGAGAGGTGAGGTCCTTGGCTTTGGCAGAACCGTAGCCGATTACCACAACGTCTTCAAGCATCTGAGAGTCGTCCTTAAGAACGATACCCTTTACTTCTGATGCTTTCACTGTGATGGGTTGCATACCCAAAAATGAGATTGTTACTTTGGCATTCGGGTCAACGTCATTAAGAACGAAGTTGCCGTCAATGTCCGACACTGCGGTTTTGTTGGTTCCATTAACCTTGACAGTGGCTCCGATTACGGGTTGGCCTGAACTGTCGAACACGCTACCTTTTACCACCTGATTCTGACCAAAAGCCAGTTGGGCGGCAAATGCAGTGCCTAAAAGAAAAAGCGCATTTTTTTTCATTTTCTTTGATTAGTTTATGTTAGGTTGAATTAAAAATTTCTTTTTAAGTGTCAAGTTTTATGCCCTCATCAGGCGTTGGTTTTAACCGGTGGTGCGCCGGTAAGTTTTTCTAGGCGCAAAGTAAAATCGGTTTTAATTTGTTCACAAATCAACCACTACTTTTTAACTACGATTATGTTGTATAACACTACGCTATTACTACGATGCTATTTGATAAAACACAAAACCACAGTACTTTACGATTGTAATCCTCAAAATCTTAATTTTTGTTCTTTTTCGCTATAATTTTTTTAGTATATTTGTATCAGTTTATCTAAGTACTACCCTATGAAATCTATATATCTTCGCATTTTACTACTTATATTTTCCTTCTCGTGGGCACTAGTTGCGCATTCGCAACAGTTTGTCCCAATCATCTCGCACTACACCTCATTCGACTATCGGATGGGTATGCAAAACTGGTCGTGTACTCAGGATAGCGACGGAATAATGTTCTTTGGCAACAACAATGGACTCCTTTCCTTCGATGGCTACGAGTGGCAATCGACTCTCATCCCAAGTCGTGGCATTGCTCGCTCGGTGTTTGCCGACGGCAAACGTGTTTATATTGGTTCCTACACCGACTTTGGCTACTTTGAGCGCGATTCCATCGGCGCAATGCGCTACACGTCCCTTTTGCCTAAGAATTTCAAAAGCCGCAATGAAGAAATCTGGAACATCCTCAAGGATGGGCGCGGGCGCATCTGGTTTCAGTCGTTCGCCTCGTTTTTCTGCTTCGACGGCAAAAAAGTGTCTACCTATTTTTATAAAGACTCGCTGCCACTATGGTTTTTTTCGGTGCGTGGCGAAATCTATGCGCAGATTATCAATGGTGATGTGTGCCGAGTGGACAATGGTCGCTTTGTGTCAGTCGTAGATCGAAAAGCCCTTGCCGACGACCATGTGATGAGTATGCACGCCTTTGGCAAGGATGCTGTTGTGCTTGGTACTTGCCGCCATGGACTTTATATTATGCGCGGCGGACAGGTGCAGCCGCTAGCCACTTCTGCTGATGCCATCTTGCGGCAGGGCATCATAAACCGCAGTGTCATGATTTCGCCGTCGGTGATTGTGGTTGGTACGATAAAAAACGGTGTTGTGGCGATAGATGTGAATACCGGTGCGCAGTTGTGGCACTACGACAAGCAGAACGGACTTGGCAATAACACAGTGCTTGGTCTCTACCACGACCGCGGTGGCAACGTTTGGGTGGCTCTCGATAATGGTATCTCGTTGATACATACAGGTCTGCCGATAACTGTTTCGCGAATGGACGGCATCGGTATGGTCTATGGTATGGCAACGGTTGGCAATATGGCATACCTTGCCACAAACCAGGCTTTGTGGCAGTGTAACCTCTCTACGGGAACTCGCGCGCAAGTGCCAGGATGCGAGGACCAAAACTGGCACGTGGAACGAATTAACGGCAAAATCTATGTCGGCAACAATTTTAGTATGAAGGCTGTAGATGGACTTACTGCCACCGACTTGACTGTCCCCGCTATGGGAATGGGTAGCACGGCGGTGCATGAATACAACCTTTTCGGACAGCGCGCGCTGATTGAGTCGACCTACACTACCTTCCGGCTCTATCGAGAAACCACCTCTGGTTGGCAGTTCGTGAGCGAAATTAAAGGCTTCAGTGCCCCGGTGCGTGAGTTTGAAATTGATTCGCGCGGAGTGATTTGGGCGTCCCACATGAGTAAAGGCATGTATCAACTCGAACTTTCACGCGACCTTAAGCAGTTCACGTCGGTGAAGTACTATCCGTCGCTCGACAAAGGTGCTGAGCAGATGTTCCACATTATGAATATTCGCGGGCGGGTGGTGTTTGCCTACAGTGGTAAACTCTACACCTACGACGACATTCGCAAACAGGTGTTGCCCTACGAGGCGCTCGGTCGCTATGGAGAGAATGGTGTGCTGTCTTCGGCGTTTGTCGACAAAAACACGTTCTGGCTGTCGGACGGCGACGGCTTTTGGCTGATGCAGAGCAACGGACAGTCGTTCAAACCAAAGGAATTCGTTTCCAACACCATCTTCGGTCAGGAGTGCAACGTCTACGGTAAGTCGATGTTTGTCGACGGCCAGTATGCGTATTTCTTCCTTAACGACGCTCTTGGCCGCTACGACATGCGTAGCCCAGGACAAAAGGCTGTGAAGTATGTGCCCCGCATTGCGTCGGTCACCACTCGCGATGCTGACAATGGCATTGCTCAGTTGCCTGTTGATGGCGACAGCAAGGTGAGCGGCAACATTTCGGTACGAGTGTCATATCCCAACTACGACAACGACCGTTTGCTATTTGTCTACTCTCTCGAAGGTGGTGGAAAAACAGTCAAAGAAACATCTTCATTGCCTACGATAACCTATTCCAACTTGAGTTATGGCGACTATATCCTCACTGTTTCGGTATGCAGTGTAGATGGTACATCGTTAGGCATGGTGAAATATGAATTCCGTTATCCTACTCCATTCTTCAAGTCGGTGTGGGCTTGGATTATATATGTAGCAGCAGCATTTGCGCTGACCTATTTCTTTATCCGTTGGCGCACGGCTAAGGTCGTGGCTCGCAACAAGAAAGTTGCAGAGCGCGAACTGATGCAGCAGAAGGTGAAAGTGCTTGAACAGGAGCGTATCATCGCAGAGCAGCAGAAGGTGATTCTCGAAAACGAACTTTCGGTGAAGGGTAAGGATGTGGCGAGCATGGCGCTCGACATGGTGGCGATGAAAAATTCGATGGAGAGTGTGCGTGAGCAACTTCTAGAGGGTATGCGTCATGGTACCATCACGTCTAAAAACGCCAACCGCATTCTCCAGCAACTCAAGGAGGGCGACAGTGAACTGTTTTGGAGCACCTACCACAACAACTTCGACCTCATCCACAAGCGTTTTTTTCGCAACCTGCATGAGCAATACCCTGAACTTACGTCGAACGATTTGAAGATTTGTGCCCTGCTTCGACTTAATCTCAACACGAAGGACATAGCTTCATTCACTCACTTGTCGGTGCGCGGTGTGGAAGGTGCGCGCTATCGCATCCGCAAGAAACTCGGCATCCCGTCCGACAAGTCGCTCACCGATTTTCTTCTTGAATTCTAAGATAAACCGAGACGCACACCCTCGTGGTCAGGGCAACAAAAGAAAGGGCGACATCGTTTGGATGTCGCCCTCAGTATTGATGTTTAGGTAGAAGATTAGTCGATTTCTTCGTCGGCCTCGTAGCCGCCCATTTCGCGGAGTGCGTTTTTGAGCATCACGTACTGTTGGAACAAGTGGTTTACTGGCACTTCGTCCTGAGTATAGTCGTGCATTGGGCTCTTGAGGAAGAAACTCAAGAAGCGTTGTGTGCCGTAGCGGCCAGCGCGTGCAGCAAGGTCGCTGAGCAACACGAGGTCGAGGCAGAGAGGTGCTGCGAGGATTGAGTCGCGGCAGAGGAAGTTGATCTTAATCTGCATGGGGTAGCCCATCCATCCGAAGATGTCGATGTTGTCCCAACCTTCCTTGTTGTCGTTGCGGGGCGG
>CAVEIP010000137.1:0-4394 GCA_963615935.1 [Ruminococcus] lactaris
GTCAAAGAGGTTGCCGACAATGCATCTGTTCGACTGAATGTCGCTCACCACGACACCAGAACGCTTATAATGTATGCCCTTGCGCCAGATGCTCCGCAGAGCCTGGATGGCAGCCTGAGTTATCTCGAGTGTGTCGCTTGTAGGCACAAGGAGTGATACAGTGGCGGAATTGGAATATTGCGGAAGATCCTCGCGGAAACGGTTGCTGGCGATGAACACTGTCACGCTTTTTGCACCCGATGCCTGTCCGCGCAAGTTGTTGGCGCAACTAGCGGCAAAGGTGGCTATGGAGGCTTTCAGAGAGTCGAAGTCTGATACCATCTCGCCAAAACTCCGTGAGGTGCAGATGGTCTTTTTCTGATGCACTTCTGCAGTGTCTATGCATGGATGCCCGTTGAGTTCGAGCCATGTCTGCACGCCAGGCTTGGTTAAGTGCGACCGCACCCACGACTCACTCTTGTCGGCAAACTCCAAGGAAGTGTTGATACCCAAGTATTTAAGTTTGGCAAGTGTCTGCCGCCCGATGCCCCACACCTCGTTGAGCGGAAAAAGCGAGAGAGCCTTGCGCCGCTTCTCGGTGGTGTCAATAAGGCACACGCCTTGATAGCCCTTATATTGCTTGGCAAACTTGCTGCCCATCTTTGCCAGCGTCTTTGTCGGAGCAATGCCCACACTCACGGGAATGTCGGTGTAGAGCATAATTTTTTCCTTCAATGTGCGCATCATCTCCACAAGGTCGAAATGCTTATCGTAGCCCCGTAGGTCGCAGAAACTCTCATCGATGCTGTACTGCTCCACATGGCTGATGCTCTCGCGCATTATGCCTACGATGCGCTTGCTCATGGCGGCATAAAGCATCATGTTGGTGGAAAACACATGTACTTTATTGTGTTCAACAATGTCCTTTACCTTGAAGATTGGGTCGCCCCGATGCAGTCCTATGGCTTTGGCTTCGGGAGTGAGCGCAACGATGCACCCGTCGTTGCTCGAAAGCACCACCACGGGTTTTTCCTTCAAGCCCGGATGAAACACCTTTTCCACCGAGCAGAAGAAACTGTTGCAGTCCACAAGGGCAAACATACCGTTTAGTTTCTCGCCTTGTGGATAATGTAGGTCACCACCCCCCAGATGGAGAAGTCGTCGTCCTCAGTCACCCGGATTTCGGGGTAGTCGGGATTGGCAGGAATGAGCCATCCTTCGCCATCGTTGCGCTTCTCAAACCGCTTGAGCGTGTATTCGCCATTTAGTTCACACACAGCTACTTCCGATGGGGTAGGGTTGCGGTTGCTTTTGTCCACAATGATGATGTCACCGCTATGGATGTCGGCATCAATCATCGAGTCACCGTCCACACGAATGAGATAACTGGAGTTGGGATGCGGACAGATCATGCGCAAGAGGTCAATGTCCTGACCTTTAGCATCGTTGTCGAGCGGTATTGGGAAACCCGCTTTAATGCCAAGGTCGAAGAAAGGCAGGTGCAGTTCTTCCATCGCTGCCGCTGGACAGACTGTGCCAATCTTTCCGAATGCCGTTTCTGCACCGCATATTGCCTTCTCAATGCAAGCCTTGATGAAGTCGGTTTTGCTCTCCTGCCCGTCAATGACCTTTGCCATTGGACCCGGAGCACGAAAAGTGTAGAGTTTACTGTCGGTTGACGGCCGCCCGGCACCAGGTCTCGCTCCGCCGTGCTTGCCTTTTTTCTTGGGTATATTGCTCTCTTCTGCCATATTCCTGCGTTTTGTAAATTTTCCGTAAAGATACGAATTAGTCTTGATAAATGTAATACATTATCAATATCATATTCAATAGACCATCTGAATAGCCTCGACTTTAAACAAAAAAAGTGCTTATATTCGCCCAAAACTTAAAATAAAAACAACTTTTGGGCGAATATAAGCACAAAAAAACTCGGCGCTGAGGGTATGACCGTCGGCGCCGAGTTGTGTATTTATGCCTGTTTGATTACTTTGCAGGGGCTGGTGCAGGAGCGTCCTGCTCTGCCTTTTCTGGCTGTGGCACGAGTTTGATGTCGAATACGATGTAGTCGTAAGGTTTCATTCCTTGTGGAGCCTGTGCGCCTACGTTGATGTAGAATTTGTATTCGCTGCCAACGTGCATTGCAGTCACACCTTCAGCGAGGGCTGGGTGGAGTGCCTGGCCATATTGTCCAGCAGGGATTGGCTGAGCCTGGCCGTTGGTTGATTGGAGCACTGTGCCGTTTTTGTCGGTCATTGTGATGATGGCGTAAGTCATGTCGGAAGCGTTGATCTTGGCACCTGTACCTTCTTCAATCACTTCATAAACAACGTCCTTGCCAAGAGTCTTGCCACCTTTTTTCTTCAAGTTGGCGAACACGCCTTCAGTGGCTTTCTTGTTGGCTTGAGCCTCAGTGTCGTTTGCCAACTTCGACTCTTTGATTGTGCTAATGAGCGACTGTACTTGATCTTGGAGTTTAGCAGGGTCAACGGCTACAGAGTCGCCAGCGATGGCTTGCTTGAACGATTCAAGCACTACAGAGCGGCTAACACCGAATTCCTTCTCCAGATATTGTACGTTGCCGAGCAACTGCAAGCCCATCTGCAAGCCCTGCAGATAAGAGCGGCCAGCCTTTGTGGTGTCGGCAGCAAAAGCCACCTTCACGCCTTTGAGAAACTCAGCCTTGTCAGCGCGGAGGCTGTCGGGAGTGTATTGCTCCTGTTGGCTGTATTGGTATGCAAACATTTGGCCAATTGCAATGGCTAGGCTGTCCTGCTGTGCTGCTACGTTGCTTGAAGAGTCGGAAGCAGAGCCTTTACATCCTGTGAAAGCGAGCATCAACGCTGCTACGCCGGTGAGAATTAATTTTTTCATTTCTTATTGAGTTTTTGATTGTTGTTACTTTTTGATTACGCGGAGGAGTTCCACATCAAAAATCAGCGTCATGTTAGGGCCAATCACGCCGCCTGCGCCGTTAGGACCGTAGGCGAGGTTGGAAGGGATGTAGAGACGCCATTTGTCACCCTCGTGCATCAGTTGGAGAGCCTCAACCCATCCTGGAATCACCTGCGTAACACCAAACGATGCCGGCACGCCGCGCTCCACTGAACTGTCGAACACTGTGCCGTCGATGAGTTTACCAGTGTAGTGTACCTCAACGTTGTCGGAAGCCTTTGGCGCATCGCCGTTGCCTGTTTCCAACACTTCGTACTGCAAACCGCTTGCAGTAACCTTTATGCCTTCGCGCTTGGAATTTTCTGCAAGGAAAGCCTCGCCATTCTTGAGGTTAACCTCGCCAGCCTTTGCTGCTTCAGCCTGCATCTCAGCCTCGAGTTGGGTGAAGTATTCTTGAACGATGCGCTTAGCCTCGTCATAGGTCATCTCAGGCTTTGTGCCGTCGTAGACAGCAGCCACACCGGCTGCAAAATCCTTAGCGTCGATGGTCTTGATGCCAGAGCCTTTGAAGTTGTGGCCCATGCTCATACCAAGAGCGTAACTTAATTTATCCATATCTATTAATTAATATTCCGACGGCAAAATTAATGCTATTTTGCCGTCGGAATGTATTTTATTCATCAAAAATAATTAAACTCGCGTAAATATTATTTCACGCCAACGAGTTCCACGTCGAAGACGAGTGTCTCGTTCGGGCCAATCATGCCACCAGCGCCGTTAGGACCATAGCCAAGGTCGCCTGGAATGTAGAGGCGGTATTTTGCGCCAGGGCTCATAAGAGTAAGGCCTTCGCTGAAGCCCTTCACCACGCGGGCGAGAGGAAACTCCTGCACCTGTCCTTGACCATTGTCAAACACTGAGCCGTCGATGTGGCGTCCTTCGTATTTCACCATTGCAGTCTGTTGCATAGTAGGTTTTGCTCCCTTGCCTTCCTTGATAACCTTATAGACAAGACCGCTTGCAGTTTTCTTGAGCGACTTGTCGGCCTTCATCTCCTTCTCGATGAAGTCGGCGCCGGCCTTTGCGTTGGCTTCAGCTTGCTTCTCGTCGTACTGTTGTGGCTGTGCGCTTTGCGGAGCGATGCGCTGCATGATTGCCTCAAAGGCTTTTTCCATGTCGCGGGTGTCGACGTCCTCTTTGGCTGTAAACGACTTGGTGAAGTATTCAAGTAGTATGTTCTTGTTGAGTTCAATCTTGAACTGGTGCTTGAAGCCTTCAACACTACCTACAAGATACTGAGCAGCAAAACTCATACCGCCAAGACGGCTACGCAGTTTGTTCTGCTCGTCGCCTGTTGCCTTTTCCGACTTTTCCATCAGATCCATGCCAACCTTCTGGAGGGAGTCGAGCGGAGTGTTGAGTCCGATTTCAACGCCCTTTACAATTTCGTTGCGGTCAGCGGTAGAGTCGCACATAGTCTTGAATTCGGCACCATAGATTGAGCCCATATACATTGAAAG
>CAVEIP010000138.1:0-4346 GCA_963615935.1 [Ruminococcus] lactaris
TGTTCCTTGTGATTCCGCAGGAATCCTTGTGATCCGCTTGGAATTCTTGGTGATTCGGCTGGGACTCGAACCCAGAACCCTCAGCTTAGAAGGCTGATGCTCTATCCAGTTGAGCTACCGAACCATCTTTCTCAAAAAGTGATGCAAAGATACGGCAATTTGTTGAATTGTCCAACTGTTTGCATCTTATTTTTTTTGAATGCTTTCGCGAGGGGGTAATTTCAGTTGGAGTTTACCGTCGATGAGCATTCTGATGAGCATGATTTGCGCCGTGGTTGTGGCGTGGTTGATTACGCGGTCGCGGTTGCCGGCAAAACGCTTGCATTGGGTTTCGGTGCGGCCATTGACTGTCGCTGCCATCCATACAGTGCCGACGGGCTTTTCTTCGGAGCCTCCACCAGGACCTGCGATGCCTGACGTGGAGATGGCGCAATTTGTGAAAAGCTCTTTTGCTGCGCCTTCAGCCATCATGCGTACCACTGGTTCGCTGACGGCGCCTTCTGTTGCCAGTGTGTTGGCATCCACGCCGAGCAGGTTTTGCTTCACCTCGTTGGAATAACTTACTATGGAGCCTTTGTAGTAATCCGAACTGCCTGCAACTTGCGTAATCTCGTGGGCGATGTTGCCTCCTGTGCAACTTTCGGCAGTTGCCAATGTCATGGAACGCTCGCGAAGCATATCGCCGAGTATTTCAGCAATAGTCTTGTCCTCTTTGCAAATCAGCGCATTGCCGAGAATCTCTGACAGTTTGTCGCTTTGCTCCAGCATTGATGCAGTAAGCGCATTGGCATCGTGGTCGGTGCCTGTGAGGCGAAGACGGATGATGCCCGGCTTTGGCAGATAGGCGAGGTGCAAGTTTGTTGGCAATTGCTGCTCGAATTCATCAAGCATTCCTGCAAGGGCGGATTCTGAGTAGCCTATTACGATGAATGTGTGGTGTTGCAGAGAGTCCTTGCGGGGGAAGCGCTTCTTAAGGCGAGGGAACACCTCCGTAGTAAACATTTCCTGGGTTTCAAAAGGTACGCCGGGCATTGAAACCAACACTTTGCCGTCTTTCTCAAACCACATCAGCGGTGCTGTGCCGACACGGTTTTGTATCACGGTGCACGATGACGGCACGTTGGCCTGTGCTGCCGTTAGTGGGTTGATTTTAAGTCCGCGTTTGCGCACCACTTCAAGCACGTTTGCTTCAACGGCTTTGTCGTAGATCAATTTGCCGCCGAAGAGTTCGCAAAGTGTGGGTTTGGTGATGTCGTCTTTCGTCGGGCCCAAGCCGCCAGTGGTGAGTATCACGTCAGTTTCCTGGAATGCGGCCGTGATGGCACGCTTTATCTCGTCGGCATTGTCGGCAACCACGCGTACACTGCGCACCGACCATCCGTCGGGATTCATTATCTTTGACAGCATGCCTGAATTAGTGTCAATGACTTGTCCTATCAGCAACTCGTCGCCGATAGCAATAATTGAAACTTGCATTATGAAAAACTCCTATATTTTTATGGGCTACACGCCTACGCGCGCAAATGGCGCAATGTCGAGGCTGCAGTATTCTTTGTCGAGATATTTGAAATAGCCGGCAATTGCCACCATTGCGGCATTGTCGGTTGTGAACGCCCTTTTGGGAATGAATGCCTTCAAGTTGCGTCGCTGGCAGAATTCAGCGATAGCGTTGCGCACACCAGAGTTGGCCGACACACCGCCGCCGATTGCAATCTGCTTGATTTCCGGATGCTCCTTTACGGCTTTCGCAAGTTTGTCGATGAGGATGTCGATGATTGTCTTTTGTAGTGACGCTGCCAAGTCGGCTTTGTTCTTCTCGATGAATTCCGGGTCTTTCTTCACCTCATCGCGTAAGGTGTAGAGAAACGAAGTCTTCAATCCGCTGAAACTGTAGTCGAGTCCTGGGATGTGAGGCTTGCTGAATTTAAACCGCTCGGCATTGCCCTCGGCTGCCAACCGGTCGATATATGGGCCTCCTGGATAGGGGAGTCCCATCACTTTAGCGCATTTGTCGAAGGCTTCTCCAGCCGCATCGTCGATGGTTTGGCCGAGTAAGCGCATCTTGTTGTAGTTTTCTACAATGATTATCTGTGAATTGCCGCCCGAAATAAGCAGACACATGTATGGAAATTCGGGAACTTCGGTCGATTCGTCTTCCTTGATGAAATGCGACAATACGTGGCCGTGCAGATGGTTTACTTGCACCATCGGAATGTTGAGCGCTGTAGCAAGCCCCTTGGCGAATGATGTGCCGACGAGCAACGATCCGATAAGTCCCGGACCTGCAGTAAATGCAATGGCGTCCAAATCCTTTTTGTCGATGCCGGCACGTTTGATTGCCTCTGAAACAACGGGGACAATGTTTTGTTGGTGTGCGCGAGATGCCAGTTCCGGCACTACACCGCCAAACGCTTCGTGTACACTCTGGCTTGCTATGACATTCGACATCAGTATGCCGTCCTTGATTACGGCTGCAGAAGTATCGTCGCACGACGATTCTATTCCTAATATAATATTGCTCATTTCTGACATGTGATTTACTGATGCAAAGATAGTGCAAGCCGAGCGAAGAGCAAAGCAAACTTGTTTGATTTTGCTTTTCTAACTGATATCGTCTTTGATGTCTTCGATGTTAACCAATTTGTTGGCAATGGCATAGATGGCAAGACCCGCAGGCGAGTGGATTTGCAATTTTCGTGCAATGTTGCGGCGGTGGGTAATCACGGTGTAGATGGATATCGACAGACTGTCGGCTATGGCCTTGTTGGTGAGTCCCTTCACGACGCAACCGATAATCTCCTTTTCGCGCGAACTCAAAGATTCCTGTTCTGAAGAGTCGTCGTCGGAGTCGTTGACAGTTTCACGGATTTTGTCGCAAATGGCATCAACGTCGTCATATAGCGATAGCACGAGGTCATAGTCGGAAAGCAACTGGTTGTCGATGTAGGAAGATACGAGTGCTGCGATTTTAAGCGACGGATACAGTTTCTGTAAGTTCGCCACACTTTGCCCCAACGTAAACATCGGGTTGATTATCAGTAAGTCGGGCGTGTGCAATCGCAAAAATAAGGCAAGAGCCTCCTGCGTTACAATCTCGTTGATGCGAAAATTGTAGTCAGGGAAGCGCTTGAGCACAGACGACAGTCCGCTACGGATGATAACGGAACTGTCGGCTATTGCAACCTTGATATCTTCTTTACTCTTCATTGGATAATTTCTCTTCCAGTCGTAACACGATAGGGGTAAACACGTTGTCCTCCAGACGGCAGTGCGTTCTCAAGTCCGACTCGCAGTTGAAAATGTCGAAAAGCGTGTCGTTCAAGAGGTTGTTGCATTTGGTCTGTGGATAGTATTTGATGATGATATTCTTCAGTTCCTTCAACTTCTGGTCGATGTGGCTGTGGCGTTCTGCAAACTGAACGATTGAATAGTTGCCCGCACCCTGATGGTTGATCAAGTTGTCGGCATATCGGAATATGTAGTCGTTTTCATATTCCATGTGGCGTTTCACCTCGTTCACGTATTTGTCGTAGAACATCAGCACCGTCTTCATGATGTCGTTCTTCTCGGGCTCGAGTTCCAGTGCTGTGCAAAGTTTTGTGCGTATCGTTGGAAGGCTGAAGTCCAGGAAGTAGGAGTGAGCCTGCTTGAGGTATTCCACAAGCGCCGGCAGAGAAACCGCGTCGTAGTCAAACACGAATTCGCCTCCGTAGGAGTCCTCGTTTACAAAATTCACGACAGTGAGGAATGTCGGGCAATCAACACCTTGTTCCTTGCAAATCTCCGCAACGGTCTTCTCTCCGAATCCCAATGGGAGTCCGAAGCGGCTCATTACGGAAATCAGAGAATAATTTTCGCTGATTACATTGCTCATCTTGTCGGTGGGTTTATATTTGTGAAAATTATTCATATCCTTATTCTTTTTTGTTGCAAAGATATTGTGAAAAATTTGTTGTGTCAATACTTAATAGTTGCTATTATTTGATTCTGAAATAGTAGCCCAGCGAAACCATTATGGCAATGCTATTGGATGCAGCAAACGTATCCTTCTTGTTTGCTCCGAAGATGTTGTTGAGACCGTAATAGAAGCGTCCTTCCACATTGATGGCGTTCTTCTTGTTCAACGACACCTCAGCGCCGATGCCTGCAGAGATGCCATAGTCGATTTTGTTTTTTATCGACATTGCCAACTGCTCCGTGTTTCGGTTGGTCGATGGAAAGTCAGATATTGCTTCAATATTCGTATAGTCGAAATTGGAATTAATTTTTTCGGAGATCATAAAGCCAATTTCCGGACCAGCATTGAAGAAAAACCGCGCCTTCTCCGACCCGAAATAGATATGCGC
>CAVEIP010000139.1:0-3770 GCA_963615935.1 [Ruminococcus] lactaris
GTTTTAATTGAAATAATTCAATAATGACAAAGATTTTAAACTTCATATTTTCTGCTGCCACGGCATCGTTATTGCTTATTGTAAGTCTGCAAAGCCCAACGGCACAAGCAATTACAATCCATCGCTTTGACAAATTCATTTGCGACATAAGCAATGGAGACACTCTCGGCATAATGAATCGAGCCGCAGAGCATAGGGCTGTCTATGATGGTTTTGTCGAGCCTTTGATGGCTGACTCGATATTGTCGGCAGAAGTCAAATTGACAACTTTTGCGAACTTAAAAAACATAAAATTCTTCTACCCAGACGTCGTTGCCCGCTTTCAGTCGCTCGACAGTTTGCAGCGCTGCCTCAACTCGGTTGACATTAACTTGCGCAACTATCACAACCTTCCATTGCCCGACATTTACACCGTAATTTCGCCCTACAACCAATCTATTATCGCTCTCAACGACACAGCCATCGCTGTTGCGCTAAACCAATTTTTGGGCAGCGACTATAAGCCGTACTCCTACTATGCTACCTATATACGAAGATTCAAGACTCCGGCAAAAATGCCGTATTCAATAGTTGAAGCAACCTTAAAAATCAGGTATCCCTACGAGCCGCAGGACTCTACCCTACTAGAACGGATAGTGTATGAAGGCATGATTGCCGCTGCAGCAAAGGTTGCCATTCCCGACTTTTCGGAATGCCTGTATTTCAACTATACTGCAGAACAAGTTCAATGGGCAAATGCCCACTCGCAGGAGGTGGTGCAACTTGTTTTGGCGCAATCACAATCGAAAGATGCCAATGTGAAGCGCGGATTTCTCGGCACTGCTCCTTTTTCTGCAGCCGTATCGCCACAATCACCAGGCGGCATAGGGCGATGGATGGGATTCAAGATTGTTTCCCAATATCTTAGCGGTGGAAAATCTATCCGCGACTGTCTCGAACAAAAGGCATATCAATACAGCAACAAGATTCTAAAAAACTCAAAATACAATGGCAACTAAAATATTTGGACTAATTGGATACCCTCTTGGGCATTCATTCTCAAGAAAATTTTTCACCGAAAAATTCGCAAATGAAGGCATCGATGCTGAATATCAAAATTTCGAGATTCCTGATTTGTCAGATCTTGATGAAATATTCAGCAATCCTCAAGTTTGCGGTCTGAATGTCACCATCCCCTACAAACAGGCGATTATGCCTCGACTCGACGCCATCAATCCAGACGCGGAGGCAATCGGTTCGGTTAATGTGATTAAATTCCACCGAGAAGGCAACAAATATACAACTACAGGCTACAACACCGACATTATCGGCTTCCACGACTCCATTGCGCCACACTTGTCGGAGGTGCATACGTCTGCATTAATTCTTGGCACAGGAGGAGCGTCGAAGGCTGTTGCCCATTGCTTCAAGAAGATGGGCATTGAATTCCTATTCGTGTCACGGAGTGCGGGCAACGGCAGAATCACCTACGATGATTTGTCCAACGAGGTTATAAAGAGCCACAAAATCATTGTGAATGCCACACCATTGGGCATGTTCCCAAAAGTTGACGCTTGTCCCGAAATACCCTACGAAGCCATCACAAATGAGCACGTTTGCTTCGACCTCACCTACAATCCGTCGGAAACGCTATTTATGCGCAAAGCCAAACAATATGGCGCAGATACGATAAATGGCCTTGAGATGCTGATTGGTCAAGCGTTGGCTGCCTGGAAAATATGGAATGACTAAGCAACCCATTTCATTAGCGCCAGTACCTTTTGTCAGGATTGCCGTACCATTTGCCATCGGCATTCTGATGTTCGATTTATGTCCTAACGCCGTTGCTGTCTGCACAATCTTTGCCATTGCCACAAGTTGCGCCATCGCACTGATATTCTTACGGAAGAGTTACCGCGACAATGCATGGCACCATTGCTTCAACGCCATGGCATTCTGCTTGATTCTATCTCTCGGATGGTGGAGCGCCTCCATCCGAGAGGTAAAGTCATTGCCATCAGAAGCCACGTCCAGCAAAATTGTGTTTCCGTGTGAGATTGAAGAGATTAACCAAAAAGACGCCTCAACCGAAGTAATCGGCACCGCGAAATTAGCGTCATCCCATCAGCGCATAATGGTTTCAATCGTCGGCAACGATTACCATCTGCGCATCGGAGACGTGATTGCCCTAAACTCCCGCATAAAGCGCATCGAGAATCTCCCTAATTCCGACTTTGACTATGCTTCGTTTATGAAACGGAGAGGCATCTTATACACGTGCAACGTAGGCAACAACGGATATACTCTTCTAAAACACAACGACAATTTAGCCTATCGGGCAGACTGCGCGAAACGAAAGATTATTCAATTGATACGCCTCTCAGGCATCCAGTCAAGCAGCGTGGATTTGGCAATCGTGTTTTGCACAGGCGACCGCAGATATATGGCCAGCGAAGCGAAACAAGCATTTTCCGATTCTGGAGTTGCTCATATCCTGGCAGTGAGCGGACTTCACATCGGCATTATCATTTGCATCCTGTCATTCCTCTTTTATCCAATAAGTAATCCGCGATTCAAGATATTCAAATCAGTATTGATGCTTGAAGGCATTTGGGGATATGTGTTTTTCACTGGCATGCCCACATCAGCCATCCGCGCTGCCATAATGGCGTCATTCGTGATTGCCGCAAAAGAATTGTTTCAGAAACACTCATCAATCAATGCATTTGCAGCATCGGCGTTCTTCATATTGCTCTTCTCCCCCGATGCTCTTTTTGATGCCGGATTCCAATTGAGTTTTCTTTCTGTGCTTGGCATACTTCTGTGGTCTGAGCCAATTGCATCAATAATTCCGACAAAAAACAGGATTCTTCGATATCTCTTAACCTCCATCTCGGTTACGATTGCAGCACAACTGGCAACCGCGCCAACAATGATTCACTACTTTCAGTCATTCCCAACGGGCTTTTTTATTGCCAATCTTTTCATCATCCCCGTTCTTCCAGTTTTCTTTTTTGCCACGATAATAGCCGTCGCATTGGCCGCTATTGGCTATAAATTTGGATTGCTAAGCACCACAATCAACTACCTATACAACTATATTTCCTACGTTGCATCGACATCGCAGATATGGCTTCCTGCAATACCCCCCATAGGGGTTAGCGCCACGACTGCAACTTTAGCAACTCTAACGGTGTTTTGTTTCGGAGCGACGTTGCGATTTAAGATTGCCAAAGCATTTCGACTGTTGCCAACTATTCTTTTATCGGCATTTATTATATCCTTGTTTGCGGAACGGATTCATCTAGAATCTCCGCAATGCTTCATTGCAGAGAGTTATGGCACAACAAACCTTGTGGTATATAATGGAGGAAATCTATATCTACTCAACTCCATCAACGACACGACATTGTGCAACGAATTTTTAGACCATTCATCAACATTCGCCGCAAAGAAGCACATACGTTCCGTTGTCAAACCGACAACCGACATTAAAGGCAACGGATTCTATTTGTCATACCCATTTGCATGGGTCGACGGCAAGACCTATTTGTTTCTCAAAGGCAACTACAAACGGCGGCACAAGAAAGGTCGCCCTGTGAAGGTTGATTACGCCATTGTCACGAAGCGGTTTTACAATCAAATTCCCGACTTGCAGAACTATGTGATTGCCGACACATTAATCTTTCCTCATGAGATTTACTCGTCACGGCGCGACACGTTGATTGACTACGCCAAGCGCCATCGGATGCCATTCAAGGAATAGGCATCAGTTTACACGACCAGCACAA
>CAVEIP010000139.1:3780-4291 GCA_963615935.1 [Ruminococcus] lactaris
CCCGACAAGTCCCGAACAGTCGCAGCCGCTACGAGTGTTGCCAGCATACTTATACGGCGTTCCGAGCCACTTTGCCGATTCCTCATAGAGCGGAATATTCTTTCGGTCGTCCTTCCCTATCGAGATGCCAAGTTGTTGCGACAGTTTGTCGTAGTGAGTGGATGGTCGAGCGGGTTGAATAGTTTCCGTTGTCGAACTCTCTGTTGGAGGTTGCTTCTTCGACGAGTGACAACTTGCAAGTGAGAGCGCCGACAATGCCAGTAGCAATGTATATAAGGTTAACTTTTTCATAAAAAAAGAACAAAGGGATAAGGCTATCGCAATAACCCCATCCCTTGTTGTATAATTGTTGACTTATTTAGATTCTTCTTTCGCTTCTTCCTCTGTAGCCTCTTCTTTTTTAGGCGCTTGGAATTCAGTGTAGCCAGCATCTACAAGTGTGTTGTACCAAGAAATCACTTTCTTGATGTCAGTGTTGTAGACACGCTCACGGTCGTAGGTTGGGAGCACC
>CAVEIP010000140.1:0-991 GCA_963615935.1 [Ruminococcus] lactaris
TTTTTCCGCGGTTCAGAAAGTTAGATTGTGGAAATGTGTAGAATTATTCAAATTCAGTTTGATGGTCTTTGAAGAACTCGTAATATGCTTTGACTGTCGGGAGTTCGGTCCATTTGCATATACTAACTGGCACTTCATCCATATTGTATATTGTTGCGAATGGCAAAGAAAGGATGAATGGGCTGTGGGTTGACATAATGAACTGGCAGTCGTAGAAACGAGCCATACCCATAATGTATTGAACTAATTCCAACTGCATTTCAGCCGACAGTGAGTTTTCTGGTTCATCAAGCAGATACAATCCGCCTGGTTGTATCGCATCAGTGAAATACTTAAAACCATTTTCTCCATTGGAGTATGTCCTCTCCTCAACGCCGACTTTTTTGCGTAGATATTTTGATGTTGAACCCCGTAGTTTGTCGTAATAGTCGAGGAATGAATTTATGCTTTCGGGGTCATTGGCATTGAATCCTCTTGGTCCGTTGTTCCAGCCCTTTCTCTTTATGTCGGCAATGTCGCTTGATGTCACTTCCCGCTTGAAACTTAGCTTCTCGTTCCGTTTGCGCACATCGATGATATGATTAAACACGTCGTCACTTGAAATGATGCGTGATGTGCTCATTAGTTCACGCATTTTCAAAGGATTATCATTGCGAAAATAACTGCGGCATTCTGAAAGATACGGATCGAAGAAATCAGTTTTGTTGTAAGGTGTATTCCGTTTCAGTTGTAGTTTCTCGCCGATGATATTCAACAATGTGCTCTTTCCAGAGCCGTTGCCGCCACACAGGATTGTTATGTCGGAGAACACCAGTTTGCTCAACTTTTTCTGCGGAAACAGTTGATAAGGGTAGAATGAATCATAGCATCCTTGCGTTCGGTGTTGAAAGAATCCCCATTCTTGATCATCTGACAATAGATGAAATTCTTTAAGATAAATCATTGCTTTTCGTTTGATAATTTTTGTATCCCCATTATTTTGAATGTTTTG
>CAVEIP010000140.1:1072-4232 GCA_963615935.1 [Ruminococcus] lactaris
CCTTGCCAGTGATGTAGGGGCAAAGCAATACTTTAATAGTATGCAAATGTGGTAAAATAAATTGAGATGTGCAAAAATTTCGCTACTGTTACATAACAAAAAAAGATGCTTCAAGCGAAACATCTTTTTTGTTGTCCAGGAAGGACTCGAACCCTCACAGGCGGAACCAGAATCCGAAGTGCTACCATTACACCACTGGACAATAGATTTTGTTTTTTGGTAGTGCAAAGGTAATACATCTATTTTATTCAGGCAACTTTTTGGCTGAAAAAATAACAAAAAAAGAGTGCAGATTCTGTAATCCGCACTCTTTCAGTGTTCTTAACAGCCGACTATTTGTATTGGCTGTCGATAAATTTGCGGAGCGCTTCGTTTGGTTTAGCGCTGTAAGCCTTTTCGTAGTATGGGCGAGCCTTTGCCATATCCTTTTCGATTACCTGAGTGTAAGTAGCGATGTAAAGGTTGCCTTCAAACTCGATGTTTGCCTTCAGGTTGCTGTCGAGGTTGGCGTCGCTTTCTGCAGCGTTGATTGCGTCTTGATAAGTCTTGGCGCAGTCTGCGTTGTATTGAGCGCCGTAGTAGCCGTTCATCAACTGAGCCTTGCGTTGGAGCACAACGGCATAGTTTGAAGTCTTGTCGGCCTTCTCGTCGATTTTGGCAGCAACTGCGAGACCTTTCTTAAACATCTCGTCCTTTGTAGCCTGATCCTTGCTGAATGCAGAGGCGTTGGTGTAGCGAGAGAGCAATGTGAGCAAGTTGTTGAGGTCGTAGTCCTTGCCATACTCCTGACCATCAATAAACTGCTGGTAAGCGTTGGCAGCCTTAACGAAGTTTTCTGGTTGGCTTGCAGATGCTGACTTCACGCAAGCGAGGCTGAGCAACTGATAGAGGCTGTAGTCCTTAGGATTAACCTTGATGGCTTTCTCGTAAGCACCGATGGCAAGAGAGTCGCGGCCGAGTTTCTTGAGCACATCAGCGTAAGTCTTGTAGTCGTTGACGGTGAATGTGTAAGTCTTGTCTTCCTTCATGCTGAAGAAGTCATCAGCGGCAGCGATAGCGCCTTCATAGTCCTTCTCGCTTTCGTTGTCGGCCTTGTTGAGGAAGAGCATACGCTTCATCAAGAACGGACGGTAGTTCTTCGCCAAAAGTTTGTTTGCCCATTCAGTCGACTCGTCGTATTGCTTAGCGAAGTAGAGAAGCACAGCGTAGCGCGATTCGTCGCTCTGGAAGTGGTTAGGGTTTGCAATCACTTTCTTGTATTGTTCAACCGCCTTAGTCCATTGGTTGTTCTCGTAGTATTTCTCTGCGAGTTCACGCTGAGAGAGCAGAGAGTTCGGCTGCTCGTCGGCGATGGTCTTCAATTTTTCGATGGCTACTGCCGGCGCGATGTGGAAATATGTGTTGGCATATTTCACGTAAGCGATAGGGTCGGTAGCGTTGAAGTTAATTGCCATTTCGTAGTAACCTGCAGAGTTGCCGTAGTCCTTTTGGTCGGCAAGCATGTCACCTTCAAACACGTAGATCGACGACTCGTTCTTGTCTTTCTTCTTAGCGTCCTTCAAGTAAGTTTGATAGTCCTTCTTGTAGAGCACAGAGTCGGTGCTGTAGTAAGCACGAGCGATGTCAACCTTCACTTTTGCGGCTTCCTTCTTGCCGTACTTGTCAGCCTGCTTGAAGAAATCCTTTGCAGCGTTGGCATTGTTTTCTTTCAAAGCCACTGCACCTTTACCGATGTAGTTGAATGCATATTCGGCATTGTTTTGGATGCCGAGGTCGAAATATTTTGTTGCTTGTGCTTTGTTGCCTTCGTTGAGGGCGATATTGCCAAGATAGTAGTAGGCTACAGCCTTGTTCGTTGCGGCGTCGTTGATGGTCTGGTCGAGCACGATCTTTGCGTTCTCGTCCTGACCTACTTTGTAGTATTCAACACCGTCTTGGTATCCGTCGGCGAAACCTGTGAAAGTAGTTCCGGCGAGGACTGCTGTTGATAGGATTAATTTGAATTTCATCATAGTGAGTTGTTAATCTGTTTATAATTGTTATTGTTTTTTCTCTAATCCTGTTGTTGGATTGCCACCACGCGTTGCGGTGGCACGTTGGCTGGCATCACTCCTGTGTTGAGTATCACTTTCTGTCCGGGGATGCTGGTGATGAACCGGCAAAAGGCGTGCTGCTTGCTGCCCGACGGACTTGTGCATACGGCGTAGATGGTGCGGAACAACGGGTAGTTGCCCGTGTAGATATCGTACTGGTATGGCTTATAGGCGTAGGGCGAATCGTTTTTGCGGATTGGCACTACCTTGATGGCCTGGCTATAGTCGGCTTCCGATTTTTCCGAATACATGTCGTGGTTTACCTCCGTTGCGTTTTCGATGGCGTCAAGTTCGCTCTTCGAGTAGTTTGCCACGATGGCAATGTTGTTGAGGTCGCGGCTCAGCCAACTTACCCCGATAATGCCGATTGCGCCCTTGTGGGTGCGCACCATCTCAAACACGTCCTTGTTGGTCTTCTGCGCGAATACGTTTTTGCCGAACTGCTTGCCGCCAGTCACGTTCTTGAGCATATAGCGCACGGTGCTTGAGTTCTGGTTGTCGAACACTACTGAGATGTCGCCCATCTTCGACGGCGAAATTTCGTTCCAGTTCTTGGTCTTGCCTGTGAGGATGTCGCTGAGTTGCTCGATGGATAGCATGTCCACATTGTTGTCCTTGTGGGTGATGATGGCAACGGCATCGACTGCCACCGGCACACAGTATGTGTTGCGATGGTTTGCCTCGAGATATTTGCGGCGCTCGTGGGTCATCTCCGTAGAAGTGATATATACGCCGCGGGTGAGGCTGGCGATAGAGTCGTCGATTGCTTTCTCGTCGATGTATTCTGCGTGGATTCTTACGTCTGGGTATTTCAACTCGTAGACTTGTACTTCTTGGCGCAAAATGTTTTCCACCGATTCGTCGCACAGCAGTTTGAATTCGGTTTCTTTCGGCTGCTTGCCTGATTTGCCGCAGGCTGTGAGCAGACAGACGATTGCTAATAAGAAAATGCCTTTGAGTTTCATTGTTTACTGTTCTCTTCTAAATGTATAGTCGATTCCTTTGTATTGGCGATAGCCTCTGAAAATGCCGTAGACGATAAACACAATCCCGAGTGTGAGCGACAC
>CAVEIP010000141.1:0-4232 GCA_963615935.1 [Ruminococcus] lactaris
GCGCCATCTTTATGGCTTCTGGCCGAGTGCCAAAAACAAGTAAAACTTTTTTCATATAGTCTAATATTCGGTTGGTATGAGGTATCAGATTGTGCGCCCTCGCAGTGCGGGGCGCAGGATGTATGATGTTTCGGTTGTATTGTGTGCTACCTGTAGCGCCGCTTACAGGGCGCAGGATTGTATGGTCAAAGTCCCAGGCTAAAGCCTTGGGGTTTAATTTGTTGTGCCTCGATGAGGCGCTCGCTTGCGCTGGCATTGTGTTGCCCTTACAGGGCGATATGCCTTTATCGCTGTTACCCAGGGCGTTGCCCTGGGCTATGTAGTACTAAGGCTTTCAGCCTATCTACCCTCGCTGATGCGCATCGATGTGTGGATGGTATCCCTCGCTTGCTTCCCTTGCGGGTTAGTCGATTTGCTGGAGGAACTGCTTGGGAATGTAGGCGGTGGCAACTGCGCAGATGCCGCTGATGGTGACCAACAGACGACGGTCGCCACGGATGCGGCGAATGTAGCCCTCTGCGCCGCAGAATGGCCCGTCGGTTACGCGCACATGCTGCCCTTCGGTGAAGGTCGACTCCATCTCGCCGAAATATTCAAGTCCGCTCTCGCCCGACTGGGTGACGAGCATAAACACTTGCATCTCGCGGTCGGGGATGGCATAGGGACGGCGGGAGCCATCGTCGAGAAATCTGGTGTAGAGGATAACGCGGTCGGTGAATTGTCGTTGCACAGCAATGGCTTGCTCCTCCGAGGACCGGAAGAACAAAAGACTGTTTATCACAGGCCTGCATACCTTGCGACGCACCCCTTGCCGCTCGACGATAACCGTCTCGGTGGGCACGTAACTATCGATGCCGTCTGCTGAAAGTTCTTGCTGGATGGAAAGACTGCGGTTGTAGAAAACCTTAAGTGCAAACCAATGAGTCTCGATTTTGCTCATCGTAAAAGCGTATAACTCCCATTCCCGCACATCGGCGACTTGGCGTCGCTTTGATGTTCGGCAATTAGGGTTAGTCCGCTAATTTTCATTTGTCTAAAACCCCGGAACGCGGTATCCGCCACTACCCGTGACCCGATATCCGTAACCCTTTGCGCCTACCCTATGAGGGTGGAATTTGGCGCTCCCTTTTTATAAAATGTCAAGAACCGGCTGATTCTTACAATCTTGCAAGTTTTCGTGCGCCTTGACTTACACATCGACAAAAGTAGTGTAAAAATATAGAATAAAAAAACATCCGCCATTATTTTTTCATTCCCACAAAATCTTGTCAATTCTTGCCAAATCCCGACGGAAATCGCGCTGCGATGTTGACTTGTTGCCGTTTTTCTTTAACTTTGCAACATCAAAAACAAGAGATCAGATGAACGACAAACTGATAATCTACCAGATTTTTACACGACTGTTTACCAACAGCAACAAATACTGCGTGCCCAACGGCACCATCGAGCAGAACGGCTGCGGAAAGATGAACCAAATCACAGACACCGTGCTGGCATCAATCAAGAACCTCGGCATCACCCACGTGTGGTACACCGGCCTCATTGAGCACGCCACCAAGACCGACTATTCGCGCTACGGCATCCGCCCCGACAACCCTCATATAGTGAAAGGCAACGCTGGCTCGCCCTACGCCATCAAGGACTACTACGACATCGACCCCGACCTTGCCGAGGACGTACCTAACCGCATGAGTGAATTTGAGGCACTGGTGGAGCGCACTCACAAAGCCGGGATGAAGATGATTATCGACTTCGTGCCCAACCACGTAGCCCGCCAGTACCATTCCGACGCAGCGCCATCTGGCGTGAAGGACTTCAGCGCCGACGACGATACCAGCATGTTCTTCAGCCCCAACAACAACTTCTATTACATCCCCCGCCAGAAATTCTCACCAAGCATCGACCTCGGCGAGGGCGACGACGCCTACGTAGAGTTTCCAGCCAAAGCCTCGGGCAACGACTGTTTCAACGCCTTCCCCGGACAATACGACTGGTATGAAACAGTAAAACTCAACTACGGAGTGGACTACGGCGACGGCTCACGCCACTTCAACCCCATCCCCGACACCTGGATAAAGATGCTTAGCATACTGCGTTTCTGGGCAAGCAAAGACATCGACGGCTTCCGCTGCGACATGGTTCACATGGTGCCTGTGGAATTCTGGGAATGGGCTATCAAGAATGTAAAGGAGAAATACCCCGACATCAAGTTTATCGCCGAACTCTACGACGTGAACATCTACCGCGACTACATCTACCGCGGCGGATTCGACTACCTATATGATAAGGTAAACCTCTACGACCGCCTGCGCGGCATACAGTGCTGCAATGTGTCGGCAGCCAAAATCACGGAGTGCTGGCAAACGGTCGATGGCATAGGCAACCACATGCTCAACTTCCTCGAGAACCACGACGAACAGCGTTTTGCCTCGAACGAATTTACAGGCAACGCCAACCTCGTGCTGCCGTCGCTCGTGGTGAGCGCCACCCTCTCAACCGGCCCGATGATGGTCTACGCCGGACAGGAGCTCGGAGAGCGCGCCGAAGACGCCGAAGGCTTCAGCGGCCTCGACGGACGCACCACCATCTTCGACTATTGGAGCGTGCCTACACTGCGCCGCTGGTACAACGAAGGCAAGTGTAACGACACCCTTCTCACCTCCGAAGAGTCCGCCCTCAGGGCACTATATAGTAAGGTGCTCAACATAGCCAAGGACGAGAAAGCCATCAGCGAAGGCCAGTTCTTCGACGTGATGTATGTGAACTACAACAACCCGTCGTTCGACCCCCACCGCCAATACGCCTACTTGCGCAAGAGCGGCAACGAACTCATCATCATCGCCGTGAACTTCGGCGGCGACACCCATTGCGACATCGTGATCCCGCCCCACGCCTTCGACGTAATGGGACTCCACCAAGGCACCTACATCGCCACCGAACTCATCAGCGGCAAGCGCCAGAAGAAAGAACTGTCGGCCGTGGTGCCCTTCCCCACCGACATTGCCGCAAACAGTGCCGTGATGTGGAAAATCAAGATTAAACAGCAAAATGCTGCCAATCGGAAAAATTCTTGTACAAAGAACGACCGAGATAAATAAAAAGTAGTAATTTTGCAGTCAAAATTCAGCAACAAAGCTATGAATACAAACTTGCCACCCTACAAAATTTTTTCAGGTACAAAATCGCGCTACTTGGCTGAAGCCATGTGCGCAGAACTCGGTGTTGAACTCGGAAAAATGAACATCCAACGGTTTGCCGACGGCGAATTCGAAGTGTCGTTTGAAGAATCCATCCGCGGATGCGAAGTATTCTTGGTTCAATCCACATTCCCAAACACTGACAACCTCATGGAACTTCTGCTCATGATCGACGCAGCGAAGCGCGCTTCAGCAAAGTCGATTATTGCAGTAATCCCTTACTTCGGATGGGCACGCCAGGACCGCAAGGACAAGCCACGCGTTTCAATCGCAGCGAAACTCGTAGCCGACCTTCTCAGCACAGCCGGCATTGACCGCCTCATCACGATGGATCTCCACGCAGACCAGATCCAAGGCTTCTTCAACGTGCCAGTGGATCACCTCTACGCTTCGTCGGTGTTTATCCCCTACATCCAGTCGCTAAAACTCGAAGACCTCGTGATAGCAACCCCTGACGTAGGTGGCGCAAAGAGAGCAAACAACTACGCAAAATACCTCAACGTGCCTTTGGTGCTCTGCCACAAGCAAAGAGCAAAAGCCAATGTGGTCGAGAACATGACCGTTATCGGCGAAGTTGAAGGCAAAGACGTTATCATCATCGACGACATGGTCGACACTGCCGGCACAATCACCAAGGCAGCAAACCTTATGAAAGAAAAAGGCGCAAAGTCGGTAAGAGCCCTTGCCTCACACGCCATCATGAGCGACCCAGCATCGCAACGCGTCGACGAATGCGCATTGACAGAGATTATCTTCTCTAACAGCATTCCTTACAGCGGCAACAGCAAAAAGGTAACCACCCTTTCAATCGCGCCTCTGTTTGCCGACACTATCCGTCGCGTGCACGAATACAAGTCAATCAGTTCGCAATACTTGACAAAGTAAATTTCTTCTATAACACATCTAAAAGCGGGAATAGGCCGGCGCCTGTTCCTGCTTTTTTGTTTTAATGACATTATTTAGCAATTGTAAACACAAAAAAGATAACCATTTAACAGAATAAATCTATAACTTTGAAATCAAATAGATACCTAA
>CAVEIP010000142.1:0-916 GCA_963615935.1 [Ruminococcus] lactaris
CTTTTAACATCGCCTCGCAATTCATAAATCACAACACCGAGAATAAGAAACAACAGCAACTGGTTGCCGTGCTGGGTCAAAGACTGTATCAGTCTGTGCAAAAAATAATTAGTCTTGTCAGGTTGGCCAATATTCATGGCATCGACAGCCGAGCGTATTGATATCGCCACAATAGTCAAAATCGAAAAATCACTGCTTGGCGAGACAGAGAGGAGCTCGTTGGCAAGACCGTCCATTTCATCATCCGATGAAAGCGACCAGATTACCAGCAATAAAATCTCATGGACAATCGAAGCCGAAGGAATAGCCGACAAGCATTTAATAAGCAATGGAAAATTGCGTATCGGTCCAGAACAGAGACCACGAAAATAAAACCCCGGAATTCCATACGCATCATCATTTCCACGGTAATAATTCTCGGCAATAGCCAAAGGCGACAATTGCACACTGTCCTTTTCGCAGCAATCCGAATTCTTCTGTAGTCGTGACAACAACTCATATGCCTTATCCAAAGGACAGCAATCTTCAGAAGACAGCAACTGTTTCAACTCTCCAACCTCATTTTCCTCATTCATTCAAGACTCCTTACTATAAAAAGACGTGCCCTTGTTTACAAATTGCGACATCAAGGCGTTAAAAGCACCATTCTGATCTAACCAAGGGCCAGAATATGCGGTAAGTAATTCGTGCATAGCACTGGCAGATGAGCCAAAATGCCATATACAGCCATCCAGCATTACAAATCGATCATGAATCAACTCTCCAACATCACCCGGCAAGACATTATAAACCATCGTGACATAAGACCACCCACGCATCACCGGCAATTTGTCTTTAAATGATCTTTTTATCTCCTCCGCATCATCACCATCACTCGTCACAATCATCAATTCACGCTGAATATGTGGATATGCCG
>CAVEIP010000142.1:926-4092 GCA_963615935.1 [Ruminococcus] lactaris
CTCGAAATGCGGGTCTATAAAATAAATCGTGCCAGAGCCAGATGTGCGAATCAAATCCCAAAACCACGAATCTCCTGGCAACATTCGCATCATCGGAGATTTGCGATATTCTTTATAGTTAGAACAACTCGAATGCAGAATCCAAAAATCAGGAGCACACGATGTTGATGATTTTTCGTAATGGTCCTCAAACGATTTCCTGTCGTGACACCAAGGTCCCTCTGTCGCCTTGATCGGAAAAACCGGAAAGCGGATGCTCGGCTGCACAGGAGTCGTTTCGGCCGTCGAACTTGGTATGGACAACGAAATCTTCATGTCGGCTCGCTTGCCGTAAGGTTGTTGACAAAGACATCAAAACTCATGCAGACACATTCCGACACGCATTCTTCTAATTCATGTGCTACAGATGCGCCGTTTTCCATCTTCAGAATAACGCTGAGCCCCTTGCCGAGAGAGACTAATGAAGAGCCGAGCATCCACGATTCAGAATCATCAACCAATATGAACCGGTCGTGTAAAGAGGATTTGTCACAAATCGAAACAATGGCACGTCCGTCTGATTTGCCATGCATTTCGAGAAATGCCCGGAAGCGGTCGCATTCGATCTTTAGGCATCCCTCCTGCGCCTTATCGTCAAAGCCTTTGCGAGTACAATACACGAAAACCTGTACGTCTGAATTGATTGCTGGAAAATACATCTCCGCCGTCTCAGAAGAACAATAGGGATCTATCACTACGAGTTTGTGTTTGGCTGAATTCACTATTTCCCGAATCTTACGTTCAGCTTCCCCCCTGTGATTTCGGCCAAAAACATATTGCTCTTTCGCCCGATATTTCAAGTCTCGCGCATGTGCCATCTTCGCCATCCTGTTGTGAAGGGTCAATTCTGGCAGATCACCCATCTCATCTCCACAAATGATTTGCTCACTATGGGAGGTTTTGTCACACGTCTGCATCTTGCCATCGCTACAAGTGAATGTTGACACCGAGTTTACTATATCCATGCCAACGACTATCCGTCTGAGGAAGGGTGCGAAATCTTGTTGATCGACAACCTGGCCATCCGCGTCCACAACGCAATAGGCGACCTCGTCACCTCGCCCCATCAAATCCAAGTGCATGTGCTTATCTGTAATTGGGACACGACGCACTGCCGCATAGCACCCATTGATGCGCTCTTGAAGCAGCAGACACAAATCATCCCCCGCGCAATCTCGGTCAAAATAAACATTGATGCTGTCGGCTTCGGACGGATCATCAGCTGGGGCAAGCCGCATCCTTGAATGGCAATAATACCGATTGGGCAACACGAGATTTACGCTGCCAAGATATTCGAGATTCTCATTTAGGGGCCACATCAAGCGTTCTCCAATCCACTCTGCCACCTCTGCGTTTGATATGAACTTCTCAAGTGCTACAAGTTGTTCGGTCGACATGTAATTGCTGACACGAACACCTTGTCCGTATCTCGCTCTAAATGGAAATTTGTCGTTATAGAGTGTCTCTGGCCAACGGGGGGTAAGGGTGTAATTTGGCTGCTTACAATTGCTGGGATGCAAATAAATCTTCGTTCCTTGTTGCCACGGCATGGTTAGCTCATTCCTTTGTATGGCTTCAGCATACCAAGCAAGCCCATCTTCTGCACTAAAGACATGTCTTTTGTAATACAGACGGCGCGGTTTTACCAATGTGCCGATTTCTCCCGTAGGATGCTGCTCGCCCAAATATTCAGGAACCAGTTCCACAGCCGCAAACATAAGTTCACGGAAGCCATTCTGGACTGTCCACACTACAGTCAAGACGGCCTGATTATAACCCTTAGCCAAATTAGACAATGTTTCGTTCATGAGAGCATCCTCGAGTCGTAACTGTTAACCATTAATCCTCCGACGCACGGCTTCGACCTCCTGTTCAAACCTGTTGTCTTTTATGACTTCAAATGTCGCCGCTTCCGTCATCTCTATCAACGAGAATCTAACGAGTCCACCGGACATGGAAACTCGGAAATGATTCAGACAGGTATAAAAGTCCTCGTTGTAACTTCCCCGCAAGTTTGGCGCAGTAGCAAGTCGCTCTCCCCACATCCTGACGACATTCGCCGCATTTTTCTCTGCCTCGCCGACCCTGTACTCACGATGCAGTCGAATGTTGAGCCCAACCATACTTTGGTAATAAACGGTCATTGAGATGACAATTGGCGGCTCATCCATAACGGCAATCTGACTGGCGATGGACGAAAAAGCCAAGAAGGACGCGCCGGCAATCTCAATGTCGTCGCTGGACGAAGGTTCTGCACCAGCACCTATCCCCGCAAACGAACGGCAATGCACGAGCACCTCTCTCCGGTCTTGTGGGCCGCACCGCAGTTCAATCTTGAGATAGGCATTTTTAATCAAAAACTCATTGCCTGCTTTGAGTCCATAATCAATACTGAAATAGGTTCCTATCGTGCAATCCTTTTTGCAAAACGGCATTTCCACCAGCAGGCAGGGATGATCTATGGAGAGGAGCGGTATTTGCTGATACTTCGCAAGTTTGCGCTCATCATCGAGCTGTCTTTTCTGAAGATCGAGCTGTCTTTTCTGATAGATGAAAGTCAACAGGAGTGCCATCAGTGCAAGCACGGTAAAGAAAGACGTCAGAGCACCGAATGAATCGCCGAACAATCCCTTGTACCCGATGGGGTCTGAGTCGGAAGGACTCCAATCGCCAATTAAGCGAATCAAACTTGGCTAACACCATCCGTAAACTAAAAAGCATGCCGCAGCAACAATCGAAAGAGTTACAAACGACAATACGGGATGATCGATTGCAAATTTGACAACACCTTGCGGTTCGGTATTATCTGCGGCTTTCATCATTGATTCTCCAAGTCATACTCTTTCCGAATGCTCCCATCTGAGTTCAAATACAGTTCGCGCCCCAAGGGTGAGAACCCACCAAAGCTCACCCAATGGCACTTGCCGACGGTCGGCTCACTATAGATCGTGCCTTCGCGATTCAATTTGGCATAATACTTGCGTTGTGCCTCGTCACAATAACTACCGGCGTCCGGCTTGCCTGTTGTCGCAACCGCATGGCATCTACGGATAGCGCAGCACAACCAGAATTTCTCGCTTTCAATAGGTTGGCTCCTGGAGTTTACCCATTTTTTGATTCGGCTCGG
>CAVEIP010000143.1:0-1217 GCA_963615935.1 [Ruminococcus] lactaris
CTTCGAAGAATTTTTCAAGTGCAGCATCAGTCTTATAGTCGGCAGCGTTCAACTTGCCGCCGTTTTTGTCGTAGATTGTCTGGAACACTTGACCCAATGGCACTTCTTCCTCGTCGGTATAGATTGCGATATCACCTAGCGACACGATTTTGTCGTGAGCGTAGGCCGGTGTGCGTTTCTTTGCTGTCAATGATTCTACGATAAGCATATTCTTGCCTTGTGATACTAATTTAAACAGGCCTGGCTTGCCAGATATGCATAGAATGTTTTTAATCATAATTTTCTTATTTATTTGTTATTCAATAGTTTCATCACTTGGGCCATTAATGAATGGTCACCATAATTGTAAATACTCTTTGTAGCGCACGGAAAGTGCAACTCAGAGGCTTGACTTTCAATGCGCCGCCTTATTTCTTCTTCCGAGAGTCCGTTTCGAGCAATCACCCGATTTATGCGAACATCGACAGGCGCATCAACAATCCACACCTCATCAATGAGTGCGTCCACCCCACTTTCCTTTAGTATCGCCGTTTCGACAAATGCACAATCTCCAGTTTGCAATTTTGTCCATCTGCGAATGTCGTCAATGACTGCGGGATGCACAATGGAATTGAGTTTCTTTAGGTTCTCAGCATTGCCAAACACAGCATCTGCCAATACCTTCTTTTGGACAACGCCGTCTGCAACAACAGCATCACCGAAAGCGTCACACAAACGGCTCTTTATCTCAGCGCTTTCAGCCATCAGTCGCTTGGCTTGACTGTCGCAATCGTAGACGGGATAACCCGCTATGCGCAACAGTTGCGAAACCACGCTCTTGCCACTGCCTATGCCACCTGTAATCGCTACAATTTTCATAACATCATTCGATTATGTATTCAACACTGTCTATCGGAAGACTAATGTTATGACAAATGTCGGACTTTCCTATGCGGACAGGTAATTTCTTGGCTGACGACTTGATGTCGTTATAGTCGACGTAGACCGTTGGATGGTTGCCAACGTTCTTGTTGTAGGAACTGAGAGGCAACAGAAACGACACTTTCACAGTTGCAGGAAAGACTACCAAATGTTCTCCTTTCGGGCAATTCACAACAGAAATTGTAGTTTCTTGATCTTTGTTGACCAAGGGCTCAACAGGAATTGAGACAACGATTGAGTCCGGCTCAAATTTCACATCAGGCCGCTTCATAAGAGCCACCTTTACCGATGTGCGC
>CAVEIP010000143.1:1227-3055 GCA_963615935.1 [Ruminococcus] lactaris
AGATTGTGGCGTACGATTCGCTCCGTAACAACCGATTCAATTTCATTGAGTTGGTCGGCGCTGCCATAGACTGTCACTCTCGAAGGAGAGACAACGACTGAACCATTTACAACGTATTGCATGTCGGCAGAGATGTCGCCATTCACTCGTATCGCAACTTTCTTTCCAGGAAGTGTGGTGTACTTCAACGACAACTGCTCGGGGCTAAACGTTTCAAGACTCGCGTCCTTGCCAAAGGCATCGCGGAGCAATTCGTCCATATTCTGCTTCGTTATAACGAAATTGCCTTTTCCGTCGGCGAAGGTTGAAAACTTTGCCTGAACCTCAGGCACCGCGCCAACCATATAACGCACGAAAGCATAGCCTTTGTTTTTCACCGACACGTCAAGATATTTCGGGCAGTCGGTGATCATAGTCGTGCCCTCGGGAATGTCGTCGATTGTAAACTTCACCTTGTAGTGCGTCTGAATCGAATTACCCAGGGTAAGGATAGCCCAAAAGGCAGCAGAGATAACGACAAACAACAGATATAGCAACACATCCCTTCCTCTTGAAGAAGAAAGGAATTGCTTAATGTTGAGATACCATTTTTTCATCTGCCGCTATGGAATTGCTACGTACTAAAAAAGAGAAAGCCATTCTCCAAACCCAATGTCTAGTGAATGGCTCTAAATTTCCTAAACCTTGATTATTTTGCTTGCTGAGCAGCCTCTGGAGAAGGATAAACAGAACCCTTATCGATGCTGATCTTCACGCCATCGGCAATTTCAAGCACGAAGTGGTTTTCTTTCACGTCTCTGACTGTCCCAAAAATACCACCAGCAGTAATAACTTTAGAACCTTTTTGGATGCCTTCGCGAAACTTTTTGATTTCTTTCTGTTTTTTGTTTTGCGGACGAATCATAAAGAAATAGAACACCGCGATAAGCACTACAATCATCAAGATAGATGTAAGACTGCTACCCTGTGCTTGCTCTGCAAGAAGAATTGAATTCAATAACATATTCTCTAAATTTTAATTATTCAATTAATAATTGTTTGCTATAGACAGAGCGACTTTAACAATTAATTGGAATTCACCGTCAATGCGCCCATATCTTGCTCAAAGATAGTGTAAATCACGAGAAGAAAAAAGGAACTTGCTTATTTTTTTCTCCCGAAATATGGTCTATCTTTCAATAGTGTTGGTTAATTCTTCGTCAACAATCCGTCTTTCTTGAGGCTAACGATAATTGCATTCAAAATGCCATTGACAAATTGGCCGCTCTTCTGAGTGCTGTAGTATTTTGCAATCTCGATATATTCGTTGAGTGTAACTCTCGTTGGCACAGACGGAACGTTTTCCACTTCTGCAATGGCAACAAGCAGAATAACCACATCCATAAATGCCAGACGTTCCACATCCCACGACTCTTTCTTGACGAAGCGTTCAATCAGTTCCATATACTTGTCCTGATTGTCGACAGCGCAACGGAAAAGTTTCTCGCCAAATCGGCGGTCTTCATCGTCTTTGAATTGCGGAAGGAGTGCGTCGTAGCCTTCATCTGCAAATTTCTTTATTGTTTTGAGCACGAAAGTACCGATTGTTTCAAGGTCGTCATTCCAATAGACCGACTTTTCTTCAAGCACATCAACGAGGTTGTCGTCAACGAGAACCACACGGCGCATAATTTCGCGCCAGAATTCACAATCATCGGCAATATTCTGCTCTGCTACGGCAATGTATTCTTTATAAATTTCTGATTCGAGGATTTTATCCAAGGTCAATCGCAAATAAATATCCTTGTCGTCCCACGACAATGGCAACTCTTTGAGATACTCTTTAAGC
>CAVEIP010000143.1:3065-4006 GCA_963615935.1 [Ruminococcus] lactaris
GCATCTCATTGTTGCGCAATTTAGCCACAAACAAGTTGTTGACAAGTTTTGTGTTAGGATTCAAATCATTTTCGTCTGGAAGATATTTGTTGCGGGCATTGTCAATGCGTTGTGCCTGCAAATCAGTCAATGCGATAGGTAAAATCAACAGATAATGATATAACTCATACGACTTATCCATGCTCTGCGACAATGCTTTGATTGCTTCGCTCAATTTCATATCGTTTTTAGTAAGCAGATATGAATAAACCATTTGCACGACTTTGATTCTGATTAGAATTCTATTTATCATCTTGTCTATTTATTTGAATATACTAAAACGGCAGTCTCTTCTGCCAATACTGTGCTTGTTAAAAAGTTTATGCAAAGATACCGATTTTCTCGCTATCATCAAAGCGCACTTGCTAACATACGCTGACGGATTACCTCATAGATCATCACACCGGCAGCCACCGAAACATTCAGGGAGTTGACTTTGCCGCGCATTGGAATTGATGCCAGACAATCGCACAACCGCAAATTTTCAGCGCTGATACCTGTCTCTTCTGCGCCCATGATTATTGCCACAGGACCTGTCAAATCAAACGACGTGTAGTTTTCGCTTGACTTTTCCGTTGAGCCGACAATCGTGAAACCGCTGTCCTTGAGAAACCGCACTGCCTTGTTCAGATTAGGCACTCGCGATACTGGCAAATGCAGCAATGCTCCGGCGGAAGTCTTGACCGCATCGGCATTGACAGAAACGCTTCCCCGTTCAGGGATAATGATTGCATCGACACCAGCGCATTCTCCCGTGCGGGCTATTGCACCGAAATTGCGCACGTCGGTCACCCCGTCGAGCAGCAACACGAAAGGATTTTTGCCCGACTCAAACAGTTCTGGCACAAGATTCTCCAAATCATAGTAAGCCACTGGCGATAGGAATGCCAACACCCCTTGAT
>CAVEIP010000144.1:0-3937 GCA_963615935.1 [Ruminococcus] lactaris
TATATTTTAACTATATATCTTTCTATCCCTATCAGCGTAAGGTTTCAGTGACGTAGGTCTTGAAGCGGCGGAGGCCTTCAAGCATTTGTGAGCGCGGGCAAGCAATGTTCCAACGCATAAACTTCTCGCCTTCAATGCCGTACATCAAACCTGCGTTGAGCCACAACTTCTCATTGTCGCGCAGTTCGTCCTCAATGACGTATGACGAACGCTTTTTGAGCGCACTGCAATCCATCCATACGAGGTAAGTGCCCTCGAGTTTGGACAACGGAAATTCGGGGAGATGCTCGTCGCAATATTCCTTCATAACGCGATAGTTCTCACCTAGATAGTCAATCAGTTGCAAAAGCCATTCCTCTCCCTCGTTGTAGGCAGCGATAGTAGCCGCCACCCCAAACGGATTGACGTCGCACACCTCGTTGATGTTGATAGCCTTGTCGATGCTCTGGCGCACTTCTTTATCGTAAGTCACAATGTTGGCTATCTGCAGCCCGGCAATGTTGAAAGCCTTACTCGGCGACAAGCACGTGACCGAACGGTGGAGAAACGCCTCCGACAGCGACGCAAACGGAGTGTACTCATATCCGGGATAAACCAGTTCGCAATGAATCTCGTCGGAAACCACCGTCACCCCGTTCCTTATGCAGATGTTGCCCAAGCGCAAGAGTTCGTCGCAAGTCCACACCCTTCCCACGGGGTTGTGGGGATTGCAGAGCAGCATCACCTTGGTGCGCGGGTCGGCAGCCTTCCGCTCAAGGTCGTCGAAATCCATCTCATAGGTGTCGCCCTTGCGCAGTAGCGGACTCTGCACAATAAAGCAACCGTTGTTGCGGATTGACGAGAAGAAGCAGTTGTAGACAGGCGTCTGCACCAGCACATTGTCGCCAGGCTCGGTAAGAGCCTTGATTACAGCCGACACCGCGGGCACCACGCCTGAGGTGT
Organism: [Ruminococcus] lactaris; assembly: GCA_963615935.1. Classification (GTDB taxonomy): domain Bacteria; phylum Bacteroidota; class Bacteroidia; order Bacteroidales; family Muribaculaceae; genus Limisoma. The sequence goes on from CAVEIP010000144.1 coordinate 943, forward strand.
AGATCATCCATTCGCGGTCTATCGTCCAGCCGTGGCGGCGGGCAAACCACGAGGTCACTGCGTCGTAGTATTCATCTGGCACGCGCGTATAGCCGAAAATGCCATGTGCCACACGTTTCTGCAAGGCATCAATCACGGCAGGCGCCGTGCGAAAATCCATATCAGCCACCCACATCGGCAGCACGTCGGCATCCTTTGCGCTGTCCCACTTATAGGAATTCGTGCCGCGGCGAGGTACAATCTCGTCAAAATCGTATTTCATAGTCTACTATTCTTTATTTCTCACAATCAATTGACAATCAGCGGGAGCCTTGATGTTTTGGTCAATCACCACGTCGCCGAAACTGTCGGCAACAATCCTGCCCGAACGCGGATTCTTCACGCCGCCAATGCCGCCGATGATGGTGGCGTCGACAGTGCTGTATTCAAACGCACGGTCGCAAGCGGGGTCGAAGGTGCAATTTTCGAGCACGAGGTTGTCGGCATAGCATAGCGGCTGCTCGCCAGAGATGTGGCAGTTCACCAAGCGCAGATTCCGAGAATGCCAGCCAAGATATTCGCCATTGAGTTCGGAATCATAGACCGTAACGTTCTCCACCTCCCAAAAGGCATCCTTCGTGGTGATTTTGGCATTGCGCACCTCCACGTTCTTCACATATTGGAAAACATACTTGCTGTCCGTTTCCAGTCCGTCGACCACAATGTCGTGGCTGAACATAAACGGATAGGTGCCGCCGTTCAGGCGGAGATTCTTAGCGCGGATTGACGCGCAGCGCCAAAACACCTCGTCGGCGTCGGTCATCTCCACGTTCTCGAGGTTGATGTCGGTCATCTCGCGAAACATTTTCGGCGCATCGATGCGCGTGTTGGTCATCGTTAGATGGTCGCAGTACCACAACGCACTGCGGCCACCCACGGCAAAGTAGCAATCGGCTATGGTGAAGCCGTGCACGTGCCAAAACGGATAATTGCCCTCAAAGCGGCAGTTGGTAGCCACAATGTTGCTACACTCCTTCAGCGCCGACTCGCCTTCACGAATCACCACATTGTCGATGTGCAAGTTGTGCGATTCAAACAGCGGGCGTTCGCCGCCAAACTCGGCATCCTTGATAAGTTTCATTGTCATATTGTTGTGTTCATTTGTTTCCATACTACAAAAATACATCAATCCAGCAGCCACGGCGCTACCTGAATCAACCTTCGTTCAACCCTTTTTACTTGTCGGCAACCTTCAACCAACGGCGGAGCGACAGATGGACGAGGAAGATGAGTCCACGGAACGTGAGTTCCACGCACATTGCAATCCACACGCCTTTCAGCCCGAGCGTTGGCGCAAGCCATGCTGCAAGAGTAAGCCGCACAGCCCAGATGCTCAACAGGTTCATCACGCACGGTTTCAGCGTGTCGGCTGCACCAACGCAAACACCGTACGCCACAATCGACGCGGCAAACATCGGCTCGGCAAACGCTTCGATGCGCAAAGCCATAGTGCCCAACTGGCGTATCTCTTCCACGGGAGTCATCATCCCGATAATCTCAGGCGCCGCCACATACATCAGTACACCCATCAAAGCCATCACCGCCATGCCCATGCCCACGGTGATCTTGGCGAAACTCCACGTAAGGTCGCGCCGATGAGCTCCAACGCTCTGCCCCACAAGGGTCGTGGCCGCCTCAGCAATGCCGTAGCCTGGCATATAGCAGAGACTCTCCGCCGTGATGGCAAACGAGTTGGCGGCGATAGAGAAAACGCCAAGCGGCGCTACAATAGTGGTTATGGCAATCTGCGCACTGCAAATCACGCCGTGCTCAAGTCCCATCGGGAAGCCTATTTTCACCGCCCGCCGCAAGGTCTTTCCCAGCCCCATGCGCCAACCTCGCAACGACGACAGTCGCAACTGCGAGGAGCAGAAACGCAGATACCACATAAGCCAGGCTACCACTATCAACTCCGCCAGGACCGTGCCAAGGGCAGCACCCTCCACGCCAAGTCCCGCGCCAGGCATAGTAATGCCGATGCCAAGCACCGACACCGTGCGTGTGGGGAAAATGAAGAAGTAGTTGAGTATCACATCGAGTATGCACATCACCACGCCTGCCATGCTCGGCACGTGCATATTGCCGGAGCACCGGAGCATGCCGCACGCCAAAAATTCCATCTGCAGCGCTGGCAAGAAACACGAAATGATGAGAAAATAGCGCGAGGCGTCGTGTCTTATCGACTCCGCGCCGCCAAGCCAATGGGGCAGCGGAAAACTGATAGCCGCACCTATCGACGCAATCACAAGGCTGAAAGCCAGCACGGCAACCACGCCCTGACGCATCACACGGTTGGCGCCATCCATATCGTTGGCGCCGATGCGGTGAGCCACCTGCACGGAAAATCCCGATGCGGCAGCGCTAATCAGTCCGCCGAAGAGCCATGTGGTGGTCGACACCAGTCCGATGGAAGCGGAAGCATCCGCACCGAGGCTGCCCACCATCGACGCATCGATGTATTGCATCACAATCGACGACAACTGCGCCACTACCGACGGCACACTAAGCATCACCGCAAGGCGCACCTTCTGAGCAGCGGTCATAGTCCGCCCGTCGCGAATCATCGCCAACAATTCTTCCGTTCCCGACTTGATGTTCATAGCGAATTGCAAAATCTGCGGCAAAATTAAGCAAAAATCACAGGCTTTTTATGTACTTTTGTGCCAAATGAAAAAGATTTTTTAGACATGGCGGGAATTGGAAAAACCAACGTGGCAAGATTGCTTGACCGCGCCAAAATCAAATATGAACTAGTGCCGTATGTGGTCGACGAAAGCGACCTCGGCGCGCAACACATTGCAGACCAACTCGGTGAGGACATCAACCAGGTGTTTAAAACTCTCGTGCTGACTGGCGACAAGACAAAGCATTTCGTATGCGTAGTGCCCGGCTGCGCGGAAGTAGACCTGAAGAAGGCGGCAAAGGTGTCGGGCAACAAGAAGGCGGAGATGCTCCA
>CAVEIP010000145.1:0-3840 GCA_963615935.1 [Ruminococcus] lactaris
CTGCTCAAAAGTGTTGATTCTGCCATAAAATTTATATTTCTGCAAAAGTAGTCAAAATTAAGCAAATGGCAAAGGCAGTTAGGCCTTAAGCGCGGTTGTAAATTCTGATGCGAGTAATTGACATGCCTCGACGGTTTCAGTGGAGCAACTTTGTTTCATTTCTACCGGGTTGCCCACGACTGTAAATTTCAACTTCTCAGTTATCGCGTCAATCGTTTTTGTGGCAATGCCAGCCCAGGTGTATGATCCGAGGCGTGCAAATACCTTTCCACTAACACCTCGTAGTGTCAGAGATTTGATGAGCGATTCGATTTGCGGGAATAGGCTTCCGTTGTAGGTGGGTGAAGCAATAATCAAACCTTTATATTTGTAGATGTCACGGAGAATGTAAGACTCATCAGCGTACGAAACATTGTGGATGCAGATGTTCTTAATGCCTTCTTTTGACAAGCACTGAGCCAAGACTTCAATCATTTCTTCTGTGTGGCCATACATTGATGCGTATGCAATGACGACTCCTTCTTCGCTTTCGCCTTTGCTTAGCCGGTCGTAGATATCCACCACTTTGGCAACTTGTTTATGCCATACTGGACCATGAGTTGAGCAAATATAGTCGAGTTCGACATTGCTTAATTTGGCCAGCGCTTTTTGTACAGGAGCGCCATATTTACCAACGATGTTTGAATAGTAGCGGTACATCTCGGGAAAGTAGTGCGATGTGTCTGTCTCGTCGTCGATTATTCCGCCATTAAGCGCTCCAAAGCAGCCAAATGCATCTCCAGAAAATAAGGTCTTGGCCTCTTTGCAATATGTCACCATCGTTTCTGGCCAATGCACCATTGGAGTGAGGGTGAATTGAAGAGTCGTGCCGCCGAGGTCGATTATGTCTCCGTCGGCAACGGTTATTGTTTGGTCAGTGATGCCGTAATAGCCCCTGAGCATTTCCAATGTCTTCGCGTTTCCCACAACTTTTATTTGGGGAAATACTTCGCATAATGTTTGTACAGCGCCAGTGTGATCAGGCTCCATATGATTAATAATCAGGTAGTCTGGGGTTTTGTTGCCGCAGATATTCTTTATCTTTTGGATTTGCTCAAAAGCATGAGAAATCTCAACACCGTCGATGATGGCACATTTCTGGTCGCCTTTAACCACATATGAGTTGTACGACACGCCATAGGGTAGTGGCCACAAACCTTCAAATCTTGTTGTTGTACGGTCGTTGACGCCTACATAGTATATGCCTTTTGTAATCTGTTTTCTTATCATAGTCAATCCTGATTTATTGTTGTTGATTTTTGTTCCAAAGTATATTCATCCGTTCCTCCATCTTTTTTTCCGAAGCATTGTTGCCTGCTGCCCAAAATTGCTTGCCTTTGATTTGCTCGGGGAGATATTCCTGCGCAACGAAATTGCCGGGATAGGAGTGTGGGTATTTATAGTCTGCACCATAGCCGAGTTCTTTCATGAGTTTTGTCGGTGCATTTCGGATATGTAAAGGGACTGGCAAGTTGCCAGTCTGTTCTACAAACTGCAGAGCTTCGTTAATCGCATTGTAGGCCGTGTTGCTCTTTGGTGATGTAGCCAAATAAATGGCGCATTCAGAAAGGATAATCCGACCTTCTGGCCATCCGATTTTCTGAAGCGCATCAAATGTAGCATTGGCCAAAAGCAGTGCGTTGGGGTTTGCGAGACCGATATCTTCTGCTGCAAGAATTACTAAGCGTCTGGCAATAAAAGCGGGGTCTTCACCTCCGGCAATCATCCGCGCAAGCCAGTAGACAGCAGCATCTGGATTGCTACCTCTTATGGATTTGATGAAGGCGGAGATTATGTCGTAGTGCATTTCTCCGTCCTTGTCGTAGGCCATCGGATTCTGCTGTAGTCGCTCGGTTACAATCTTGTTGTTGATTACAATGGTTTCGCTCTCATTGACGGCCTGGCTTAAGAGGTCGATGATGTTGAGCATCTTGCGTGCGTCGCCACCAGCAAATCGGAATAATGCTTCGGTTTCCTGCACATCCACTTTGCGCTCTTTCAGTACATTGTCTTTTGTTATGGCGCGAGTGAGCAACTCATTGAGGTCGTCGTTCGACAATGGTTGAAGCACATAAACTTGAGCGCGCGACAATAAAGGACGAATTATTTCGAATGAAGGATTTTCGGTCGTGGCACCGATTAGCGTTACCGTGCCCATCTCGACTGCAGCCAATAGGGAGTCTTGCTGCGACTTGTTGAAACGGTGTATTTCGTCGATAAACAATATCGGGCGATGCTGGCTGAACATGCTTTGCGCATCATGTTGGCATTTTTGCAGTACATCTCGCACATCCTTAACACCAGAATGAACAGCTGATAGTGTGTAGAATGAAGCCTGGACATGAGTAGCGATGATTTTGGCAAGAGTGGTTTTGCCAACTCCAGGAGGCCCCCAAAGTATAAAAGAGGAAATTTGCCCGGACTCAATCATCTTGCGGAGGATGCATCCTTCGCCAACAAGATGTTTCTGACCGATATATTCATCAAGTGATTTTGGCCGTAACCGTTCTGCTAATGGTTCAAATATCATGAGTGAAATTTTTCTTGATTAAAGACACAAATATCGTGCCTTATATTATGCACACAAAATGTAGTGTGGCGGAATAATATTAGTTCTACAAAAATACTGAAAAATCGATGATTTTGCCTATTTTTGCATTCTGAAAAAATGCTATAAACAAATGAATTGCAGAAAAATTATAGTAGCTACAATTGTGGCTACGGCATTTGCTACCCAGATTGGCAATGCAACTGTCACATTGCGTCAATGTTCCCTAGAGGCAACTCCTTCCGCTCCGTCGGAAATGGTATCGGAACAAGATGGCCAAACTTACCTGATGATGTCGGCTGATGGCCGTGAAGTTGTGAGATATGACTATAAGACAGGAAAACAGGTGGCTGTTGTGATGTCGAATGCTAATTTGCGCAATTGCGACGTTAAGTCGTGGGATGGGTTTATACTTTCTCCAAACGGGAAATTGTTACTTCTCTACACGAATGTGCAGAGCATCTACCGACATTCTTTTAAGGCTTCATTCTATGTCTATGATATAGCCCGCAACAACATAAAGAAACTTTCCGAAAATGGAGACCAAGAAATACCTGCGTTTTCCCCAGACAGCAGAATGGTGGCATTCGTTCGCGACAATAATATCTATGTAGCCAAGTTGGACTACGGAACAGAGGTCGCTGTGACTAAGGACGGAAAGAGGAATGAGATAATCAATGGTGTGCCTGATTGGGTATATCAAGAAGAGTTTGGTATGCTCAGCTCATTGGCGTGGTCGCCCGACAACTCAATGCTGGCATTCATAAAATGGGATGAATCGGCAGTGAAAACATTTGATTTCCCAATTTATAGAGGCTCTTGCGACGTAAATGAGCAGTATCGTTATTATCCAGGAAATTTCTCATACAAATATCCAGTAGCAGGTGAGGTTAACTCAACTGTCAAGGTGGTAAGTTACGATGTTGAAACACGTGCTTTAAAGGTTATGAATGTGCCATTGGCAAGTGATGGCTATGTGAACAAGATAGAGTTTGGTGCAACGGCCGATAGGCTTATGGTAAATACTCTAAATCGTGACCAAAACGAATTGAAATTGTTTGCTGTTAATCCGCGGTCAGCTATCGCCAAACTTGTCTATTCTGACAAATCCTCAACTTGGATTGATCCAGATGTCACAAATATGACGCGCTATTACGACAATTTCTTTGTCGTGGCAAGCGAACGTGATGGGTATTGTCATCTTTATCAATACTCAAATGCTGGCAGCCTTATGCGTCAACTCACGAAAGGGC
>CAVEIP010000146.1:0-3781 GCA_963615935.1 [Ruminococcus] lactaris
ACGCAAGCTGGCGTTGAGGAGGTATCTTTGACGTCGACTCGAAGAAAATAGAAGTCGAGGAAGAGGAACTGCGCACGCATGTGCCTAACTTTTGGGACGACCAGAAGGCCGCCGAGAAGCAGATGCGCAAGGTCAAGGAACTACACTACTGGATTGACAGTTACGAAGAAATAGAAAAAATGGTCGGGGAACTCGAACTGGGCATGGACTTCGTGAAGGAGGGACTTGTCACGGAGCAGGAACTCGACGAGATGTATCAGAAAACCATTGAACGCTTTGAGGACGTGGAGCTGCGCAACATGCTGCGCCGCGAAGAGGACAAACTCGGGGCTGTGCTGAAAATCAACTCAGGCGCTGGCGGCACAGAAAGCCAGGACTGGGCGCAGATGCTTATGCGAATGTATCTGCGTTGGTGCGAGAAGCACAGTTACCGCACTTCCATAGTCCATCTCGTGGAGGGCGACGAAGCGGGCATCAAGTCGGTCACCATCCAAGTGGAAGGCGACTTGGCTTATGGTTATCTAAAGAGCGAGAACGGTGTGCACCGACTGGTGCGTGTGTCGCCGTTCAACGCCCAGGGCAAGCGCATGACATCGTTTGCATCGGTCTTTGTAACACCGCTCGTCGACGACTCGATAGAAGTGAAAATCAACCCAGCCGACGTTTCGTGGGACACCTTCCGAAGCGGAGGTGCTGGCGGCCAGAACGTCAACAAGGTTGAAACGGGTGTGCGACTGCGCTACAACTACAAAGACCCCGACACGGGCGAAACGCGCGAAATTCTCATCGAGAACACCGAAACCCGTTCGCAACTCGACAACCGCGAGAACGCCATGCGCCTTCTCCGTTCGCAACTCTACGACATGGAATTGCAGCGCCGCATGGCTGAACAGGCTAAAATAGAGGCAGGAAAGAAGAAAATCGAATGGGGCTCGCAGATACGCAGCTACGTGTTCGACGACCGCCGCGTAAAGGATCACCGCACGGGGTTCCAGACAAGCGATGTGAATGCCGTTATGGACGGCGATATCGACGGCTTCATCAAGGCATACCTGATGGAATTTGCCGCCAACGGCCAATAGTCTTTCCGCCCCGCATCAACTAACCGATTAAAAGAAAACAAGACCTATGGCAGGCTCAAACTTTATAGACTATGTAAAAATCCTTTGCCGCAGCGGCAAAGGCGGTGCTGGCTCGTGCCATTTCCACCGCGCCAAATATGTGCCTAAGGGTGGTCCCGACGGCGGCAACGGAGGCCGTGGCGGACACATCATCCTGCGCGGCAACCGCAACCTGTGGACTCTGCTCCACCTCAAATATCAGCGCCACATCTTTGCCACCGACGGCCAGCCGGGCGGCGAGTGCCGCAGTTTCGGCAAGGACGGCGAGGACAAGATCATCGAGGTGCCATGCGGCACGGCTGTCTACGACGCCGACGATGGTAAATTCCTCTGCGAGGTAACCGACGACGGTCAGGAGATTAAGTTGCTCCGCGGTGGTCGCGGCGGTCTGGGAAACTGGAACTTCAAGTCGCCAACCAACCGCACTCCGCGCTATGCGCAGCCGGGCGAACCGGCAATAGAGAAGTCGGTAATCCTCGAGTTGAAACTTCTTGCCGATGTTGGTCTCGTGGGATTCCCTAATGCCGGCAAGTCAACTCTTCTGTCATCGATTTCAGCAGCAAAGCCTAAGATTGCCGACTATCCGTTCACCACTCTCGAGCCAAACCTCGGCATCGTGGGCTATCGCGGCGCTCAGTCGTTTGTCATGGCCGACATTCCAGGCATCATCGAGGGCGCAAGCGAGGGAAAGGGCCTCGGTCTGCGCTTCTTGCGCCACATTGAGCGCAACGCTGTGCTGCTGTTTATGGTGCCAGCCGACGCCGACGACATCTGCCACGAGTATGAGGTGCTGCTCAACGAGTTGCAGCGATTCAACCCTGACCTTGTGGACAAGGGTCGCGTGTTGGCAATCACGAAGTGCGACATGCTTGACGACGAACTGATTGAGGAGATGCGTCAGCATCTGCCCGAAGGCGTGCAGACTGTGTTCATCTCGTCGGTTGCTGGTCAGGGACTGTCGGAACTCAAGGATGTGCTTTGGCGCACAATCAACGATGAGGACAACCGCATTCCTACGCGCATCACTCACCGCGACCTCGACATCAAGCACCGCGTGGCTGAGGAGGACGAATTTATCATCGAGCAGGAAAGCAGCAACGATGAAGACGAGACTTGGGAAGTGGAATGGCCTGATGAATATTGGGAAGAGGATTTCCAAGATGATTAGACCACTGCATTTCAATCATAATGTCGGCAGCATCGACGCTTTCACTACGGAGCGCGGTGCTGCCGACATCGCTTCGCCCTATTCAGAATTCAACTGTTGCGACTATACTGGCGACAGTGCGGAGCATATCGCCCAGTGCCGCAAGGCCTTGTGCAGCGGCCTCGGCATCGCCGCCGACCATATCGTAACCGCTCGGCAGACGCACAGTGCCGAGGTGGCGATAATCGACCGTCTACCTGTCGAACCACTCGTGGGTGTGGATGCGCTTGTAACTAAATTGCGTGGTGTCGTTGTGGGAGTGTTCACCGCCGACTGCGTGCCAATCCTTCTCTGCGACCCTATTGAAGGTGTTATTGCCGCCGTCCATGCCGGATGGCGAGGCACGGTGGCTGGCATCGCTGCAAATGCGGTACGGGCGATGGAGGGCATTGGCGCAAAGGCGGAGCGCATAGAGGCGGTCGTAGGCCCTTCGATTTGTCAGAAATGCTTTGAGGTTGGCAACGAAGTTGTGGTGGAATTTGCACGACATGCCCTCTCTCTCAATAGCATAATCGTACGCAATTCCACCACCTTCAAAGCCCATATCGACCTTGCTGCAGCCAACTGCCACTTGCTGGAGCAGTCGGGCGTGCCAAGGGGAAATATCTTGTTGTCGGGCCTATGCACCAAATGCCATCCCGACAGGTTTTTCTCAGCCCGCAACCTTGGCGTCAATTCCGGGCGCGTCCTCACGGGCATCGTCCGCCATTGATGCTCTGTATGCCTTTGGCGACATGCCGAGCATGCGCTTCACATACTTGCCGAAGAACGAAAGGTTCGGAAAGTCGAGTTCGTTAGCAACTTCCTTGATACTCAAGCGCCGGTCTTGAAGCAGTCGCCGTATATCGGTCACTATCGACTGGTTTATAAGTTCTGATGCCGTCCTTCCGCTGATTTTCTTGCTCACCGCCGACAGGTATTTCGGCGTGACGCACAAACGGTCAGCATAGGCATCGACCGAGCGCGGACGCGGATAGGTGGACGAGAGCATTTCGAGAAATTTGCGGAAGAGCATCTCTGCCGACGTGTAACTCGGTGGCACGACCTTTACGAAGCGTTCGAACAAATCGAGCAATTCGATTATAAAGGCGCGAAACAGCGACTCCATAACCATGTCTTGATGTCGGCACGGCGTGCGCGAAATCTTGGATTGCAGGAGTTCGTAGTATTGTCTGAACAAATCCAACTCATCGTCTTGCAACTTAATAACGGGGTTTTTAGAAAGGAACATAAACAAATCCCACCCCCCAAATGCTGTGGTAGACAGTTGTTCAACAAATTTCTTCGACAACGCAATACCCCGCGACTCAAAATCGAGGGTTGCTGTGCTTTTCTCAATCACAATGTTGGGCGGGCAAATGAGCATCTTGTTAGGAGTAATCTCATAGTTTTCGCCGTTGATGTTGATTGAGCCACGACCCTTGAGACACACAACCATCACAAAGAAATCCAC
>CAVEIP010000147.1:0-3764 GCA_963615935.1 [Ruminococcus] lactaris
GGCTCGATGAGTGGTACCGACTATGTGAATACTTTGTATTCTAAATATATAGTTTACGATCCAGACGATGCACATTGGTTTGCACGGGACCGTTTCTTCTTGGACCCTGGGCACATGTCGCCAATGCTTTACGGTGTGTTGGCATTGTGCGGAAAGTACTCAATAACCGACCTTCAACAACTTCGCCAATGGGGGAGCATTACGCCTGGCCACCCAGAGGTGGATGTGGAGCACGGCATTGAAAACGGTTCGGGGCCGCTCGGACAGGGTCATGTGATGGCTGTCGGCGCTGCCATTGCCGAACGGTTTATTGCCGCAAAGTTTGGTGAGGTGGTTTCTCACAAGACTTACGCATTTATCTCCGACGGCGGTATCCAGGAGGAAATCTCCCAAGGCGCAGGACGCCTTGCCGGCTATCTCGGACTGAACAACTTGATAATGTTCTACGACAGCAACAAGGTGCAGTTGGCAACAATGGTCGATGCTGTTTCGGCGGAGGACACTGCTGCAAAATATCGTGCATGGAACTGGAATGTTATCACCGTTGATGGCCACGATGCAGCCCAAATTAGTGCTGCCCTCGATTCTGCCTTGAAGGAAGAAAATCGCCCAACGCTGATTATTGGTAACACCATTATGGGTAAGGGATGCGTTGACGCCGACGGAAACAATTTCGAATTCAAGTGCAGCACTCACGGCAACCCATTGAGCAAGTCGGGCGCAAGTTACGAAAAGACTATCGAAAATTTGGGTGGCAATCCTGAAAATCCATGGACTATATTTGAAGAATCGAAGCAGTTGTATGCCGATCGCAATGCAGAACTTAAGGCAATAGTTGCTGAGCGTAAGGCTAAATTCAATGCATGGGCTGAGGCTAATCCTAAAAAGGCAGCCGAACTTCAATCGTGGATTGACGGCAAATTGCCAGAGATTGACTATAAGGCAATTGCCCACAAGCCTAACATTGCAACTCGTGCTTCATCGGCCGATGTGCTTACTGTGTTTGGCGAAAAAATTGAGAATATGATTGTATCCTCTGCCGATTTGTCGAACAGCGACAAGACGGAGGCATTCCTCAAAAAGGCTGGTACAGTTATCACTCCTGATAATTATGGCGGCAAGTTCCTGCAGTCGGGTGTGGCTGAATTGACAATGGCATCCGTGATGAACGGTATTGCATTGCACGGCGGACTGTATTGCGCTTGTGGCACATTCTTCGTGTTCTCCGACTATATGAAGCCTGCAATCCGCATGTCTGCATTGATGGAACTCCCGGTTAAGTTCGTTTGGACTCACGACTCGTTCCGTGTGGGCGAAGATGGACCAACTCACCAACCGATAGAACAGGAGGCGCAAATCCGCTTGTTGGAGGAGGTGAAAAACCATTCTGGCAAAAACAGTATGCTTGTGTTCCGTCCTGCCGATAGCGCTGAAACAACAGTGGCGTGGAAGATGGCAATGGAGAACACCGACACTCCAACGGGATTGATTCTTACCCGTCAGGATGTTGAGGATCTTCCTTCTGCATCGGGCGACCGTTATGCCGATGCCTTGCAGATGGAGAAGGGTGGCTATGCTGTGGTTGATTGCGAAAAGCCTGATGTTGTCCTCGTTGGTAACGGCTCTGACGTGATGCTTCTCGTGAAGGCTGCCGAAGCGCTTAAAGCCGATGGCGTTGTAGCGCGTGTCGTGTCGGTGCCTTCCATCGGTTTGTTTATGAATCAAAGCGAAGACTATCGCAAATCGCTCATCCCGGATGGTGTGCCTACCTATGGCAAAACGTCGGGCATTTCTTCAACGTTGTTGCGTGTGGTTGGAACAAATGGCCGCATCTCTGGCTTGGACCACTTTGGCTACTCTGCTCCTTACAAGACACTCGAGGAGAAATTCGGCTTCACTGTAGATGCCGTTGTCGCTGACATCAAAGACTATTTAAGCAATAAATAAAGGCTTAAAACTAAAATATGATAGGCATTTGGGGTACAAATACCGTCAAATGCCTATCTTTTAGTAGATATTATAACACATTTTTATTAATCAATAGCAATGAAATCTATTCTAAAGACAATTTTAGTGCTGACGGTTGTAATGTTCTCTGTCAGCATTAAAGCGCAGATGATGCCTGAATTGACTGATCCTGCGGTGCGTATCGGCAAATTGCCGAATGGATTGACCTACTACATCCGACACAATGAGTATCCTAAGGGGCAGGCCGATTTCCATATCGCACAAAAGGTTGGTGCTGTGCAGGAAAATGAGGACCAGAATGGTTTGGCTCACTTCCTGGAGCACATGTGTTTCAATGGCACAAAGAATTTCCCTGACAAGAAGTTGCTCACTTGGCTCGAGTCGAAAGGTGTGAAGTTCGGCTACAACTTGAACGCACACACTGGAACGGACGAGACCGTCTACGACATTGTCAACGTGCCAGTAAAGGAAAAGGCTGTGGTCGACTCTTGCCTTCTCATCCTTCACGACTGGGCTGACGCTCTGACTCTTGCTGATGACGAAATCAACAAGGAGCGTGGTGTGATTCACGAAGAATGGCGCATCGGTAATGGCGCTATCTCCCGTTTGCTTAACCGCCATGCAAAGGAACTCTATCCCGGCACAAAGTATGCTACCCACGATGTGATTGGTAGTATGGATATTGTCGACAATTTCGCTCCGCAAGTGCTGCGCGACTACTATGAGAAATGGTATCGCCCAGATTTGCAGGGTATTATTGTTGTCGGCGACATCGATGTTGATGCTGTAGAGGCAAAAATAAAGGAACTCTTCTCGCTAATCAAGATGCCGGAAAATCCTGCGAAGTTCGACTATCAGGAGGTTGCCGACAACGATGCTCCGATTATCATCTCCGACAAAGACAAGGAGATGCCGGCAAACATCCTTCTTGTGGCTCAAAAGTATGACTTCCTTCCTCGTGAGTATCGCAATACCCAAGTGGGTATCCTTATGGATTATATGAACTTCATCATGAGCACAGTCCTCAACGAGCGACTGACTGCAATAACCCATTCGGCTGATGCTCCGTTTAGCGAATGCAACGCTTATCTTAGCAGTTATCTCTATGCACACACAAAGGGTGCGTTGATGTTTGAGGCAATGATTAGCGACAAGGGTACTGATGCTGCCTTGCGTACCGTGCTCACTGAACTCAAGAAATTTCAGGAGTATGGAATCACAGCAGGCGAGTATGAGCGTGCCCGTTCGCAGTATCTAACTGAGTTGGAGAAGCAGAACAACAACTTTAGCACGTCGAAGAACGACTATTTCGCTCAAATCTATATCGAAAACTTCATTGAGTCGCACCCGGTTACGGCTGTCGACTATGAATATAAGTTGATGAAGGATCAGGTAACGATGCTTCCTGTTGACGTTATCAACCAGGGCATCAAGGAGCAATTCGTTCCTGGCAAGAATCTTGTTGTGATGTCGTTGAATCTTGACCAAGATGGTGTTGAAATCCCTACAACTGACCATTTGCTCTCTGTCGTTAACGAAGTGGCTGCATCTAAGGTTGAGGCAAACACTGATTCTGATGTGACTGAACCATTGATGAAGAAGGCTCCAAAGGCTGGCAAAATCAAGAAAGAAACAAAAAATGAGGCTCTTGGCTTCACTGAATTGACTCTGTCAAACGGTGCAAAGGTTGTGCTTAAAAAGACTGACTTTAAGGACGACGAAATCCGCTTGTCTGCATTCAGCAAGGGTGGCGCATCGCTCTACGATGCAAAAGACTATGCAAGCACGGTTTATAG
>CAVEIP010000148.1:0-3683 GCA_963615935.1 [Ruminococcus] lactaris
CAATAAAGCATTGGTGATACTGTTAATTTGTGTTATTATTTAGAATTTGTATGAATAAGGTTGCGAGCAACTTGCGTAGTTCACAACATATTGCGACATTTGCAGTCGAAATTTTAATGGATATGAGGTTATCAGAGCTGAAGACAGGTGACACCTGGGTGATTGTCAAAATTTTAGGACACGGTTCCTTCCGAAAACGCATGATGGAAATGGGATTCGTGAGAGGTAAAAAGATTCTTGTAGAGCAAAATGCACCTCTCCGCGACCCTATCAAATATAAAATTATGGGCTACGAACTGTCACTGCGTCGTTCGGAGGCAAATCTGATTGAGGTGGTACGCGAGTCACAAGCAGACCAAGTGCCAACAGAGGATATCTCTCTCATCAGCGATGGTGACTGCGGATTCGTTAAATCGTTCAACACCCAACGCCACTCAATCAACGTGGCACTTATCGGCAACCCCAACTGCGGCAAAACATCACTTTTCAATGTCGCCTCTGGAGCCAAGGAACACGTGGGCAACTATAGCGGTGTTACCGTTGATGCCAAAAGCGGCAAGATGAAATACCGGGACTACACTTTCAACATCGTCGACCTCCCTGGAACATACTCGCTATCGGCATATTCACCCGAAGAACTTTATGTGCGCCGCTATCTTCACGATGAGGTTCCAGATGTGATTATCAACGTGGTAGACTCATCCAACCTTGAACGCAACCTCTATCTCACCACCGAGCTCATCGACATGGACCACAGCATGATTATTGCGTTGAACATGTATGACGAACTCGAACGAAGCAAAGTGACATTCGACTATCAGTCGCTCGAGAAGATGATTGGTGTGCCAATGGTGCCAACTGTATCAAAAACAGGACGAGGCGTCAACGAACTTTTCGACACAATCATTGAGGTGTTTGAAGGTCGCAATGAGGTTGTACGCCACGTGCATATCGGATTTAGCAAAGACGTTGAAGACGCAGTAAAGAAATTGCAGGCCGAACTCAAAAAAGAGCCAGACCTTGATATGCGTTTCTCGGCACGCTATTTGTCAATCAAATTTCTCGAGAATGACAAAGAAGTGACAGGGTTGCTCAGCCAACTGCCACATTTCGACAAGATAAAAGGGCTCCGCGACACATTGGTCACAGAGATAGAGCACTCCCACGAAGAAGACATTCCGACAGTTATTGCCAACACCAAATACGGTTTCGTTACAGGTGCGCTGCGCGAAACGCTCCACACTGAAGACAAAGAGGAAGTAAAGACTACTGCCATGATTGACTCTGTGGTAACAAGCAAACTGTTCGGCTTCCCTATCTTCATCTTCATCATGTGGTTGATGTTTTGGGCAACATTTACCATCGGGCAATATCCTATGGACTGGATTGACGCTGGAGTAGGCTTTATCGGTGATTTGATAAGCAAATATCTTCCCGACGGACCAATAAAGGATATGCTCATCGATGGCGTTATCGGTGGTGTCGGCGGTGTTATTGTATTCTTGCCAAACATCTTAATCCTCTATGCTTTCATCTCGTTTATGGAAGATTCAGGATATATGGCCCGCGCAGCATTTATCATGGACAAAATCATGCACAAGATCGGGCTCCACGGAAAATCGTTCATTCCTTTGGTTATGGGATTCGGATGCAACGTGCCTGCAATCATTGCAACGCGCACCATCGAAAGCCGCAGTAGCCGCTTGATTACTATCCTCATTGACCCATTCATGTCGTGCGGCGCCCGACTTCCAATATACCTGCTCCTCATCGGTGTGTTTTTCCCAAACCACGCAAGTTTGGCGTTGCTGAGCCTTTATGCGTTGGGAGTAATTGTGGCTGTGGTAACGGCTCGGCTATTGCGCAGGTTCCACTATAAGAAAGACGAAACGCCATTTGTCATGGAACTTCCGCCCTATCGCATACCGACAATGAAAGCGACAATGCGCCACATGTGGGCAAAAGGCGAACAGTATCTTCGCAAGATGGGTGGCATCATCCTTGTTGCCAGTCTCTTCATTTGGATACTAAGTTACTTTCCACGCCCAACCGAGCAAGAGATAACCAATGCAAAAACCGAGATGGTTGCAGAAGGTGCGGAAGATGTTTCCACCGACAATGCAACGAAAGTGGCAACCACCGAAAATTCATATCTCGCCCGTCTCCGCAAATTCGTGCAGCCAGTGTTTGAGCCAATGGGCTTCAACTGGAAGATGACAGTGTCGTTGCTCTCTGGTACTGTTGCCAAAGAGACTGTAGTGTCGACCCTCGGTGTGCTCTATAGCGGCGAGTCGGACAACGACGCCGCTCTATCACAACGCTTACAGCAAGCCGACCCCAAAACAGGCAAACCCGACTTTACTCCGCTTGTTGCTGCTTGCTTTATGATATTTGTGCTCATCTATGTGCCGTGTATCGCAACAATCACAGCCATTGTCCGCGAAACAGGCAGTTGGAGATATGGCGCATTTACGCTTATCTACAACACCTTTGTAGCATGGCTATTGGCATTCATTGTCTACCAAGTAGGCACATTGTTCATATAAACGCACGAGTTCTATGCCACAGCAACGCAACAATGCCATCTCTATAGCCAAAGGCTTTGCCATAATCTTTGTGGTGATAGCCCATGCAGAAATGCCAGGTATGCTCAACCGAGCCATCTACCTTTTCCACATGCCATTGTTTTTCATCACTGCCGGCTATTTTTTCAAAGCCGAGACAGCCGAAAACCCATGGCCTTTTATCGTAAAACGATTCAAGGGACTTTATGTGCCATTCGTGAAATGGAGCATATTCTTTCTGCTAATCCACAATCTGCTGTTCAAGTGGGGCATTCTCAACGAAGTTTACGGAAATTGGAGCGGTGGAGTCACCCATCCATACACACTTCACCAGTTCTGGCAACGGCTCACGAATATCGTGTTTTCGATGGGAGGCTACGATGAGTTTCTCGCAGGCGCGTTCTGGTTCTTTAGGGGATTGCTCGTGGCAAGCATTGCATTTGCCGTTCTCTACTTCGCACTTAGCCAAACAAAGTGGCTCAAAGGCAAACACATCACCATATCATCAATTATTTGCCTCATCGCCCTCGGTTTTGCCCTGTTTAAGGTCGGTGAAGGCGTGAAGATAATCACATTGGTGCAAGGTGGATACCGTGACACCATGGGCGTGCTGTTCTTTGGAATGGGCACAATCTATCGGCAATATGAAAACCGCATTGGGCACAGCCTATGGCTCGCCTTGGCTGGAGCCGCAGTTGTGTTGGTGTGCTCATATCTTGAATGCTCAGGCATGTGCCTCACGCCGCGCATCCGCGACGTGTTCTCACTAACATTGACTGGATTTTCCGGATGGATTATGACATACAACGCCTCTCACCATATCGCCAAACTAAAGAATTTCGTTGTGCGATTCTTAGTCTATTGTGGCGAACACACCCTATACATTTTCATTTGGCACGTGTCAGCATATAAGGTTGTAAGCCTGCTCAAGATTTGGTGGTACAACCTCGACCCGCGGCAAATAGGATGCCACATGGTTATTCATGACTACGCTTCGACCGACTGCTTTTGGGTGCTCTACACAATCGCTGGCGTAGGCATTCCATTATTCGGATATTGGCTCTACTCCAAAATCAAGACTCGGCTGGCATCTCGTTGCGGCTCTTGCTCGTAGTCACG
>CAVEIP010000149.1:0-3665 GCA_963615935.1 [Ruminococcus] lactaris
TTCATCGGTTGGAGTGTAATTTTTAGAAAACCGCACGCTCTTCACCTTCGCAATCCCGTTATAGTGTATATCAAACCTTGTAATACACTTAGGGTTAGGAGTGTTGTCAGCGAGGGCAAATGTTTTGAAATCCTTGATAACAGTGTTAGTGTAAGCAGGGATTTCGACTCTCACGCCGTCAGCCATCACCGCAGTGTCCTTAGTGGCGAGGATGTTGACCCACATTGTCGGGACTTTCTCCACCAACTGGGTGCGTGTCTCGTCCTCACGCTGAGAGAGGTTGCCCAACTGTGTGGAGATGGATGCAAGCACTCCGTCACGGGTGACGCGCATAGTGAGGTCGGCAGAGCCAACCTTGTACGACACCGCAATGGTAATCGACTTGTCGCCCTTGAAATGGCTCATATAGCGGCAATAGCCGTCCTTCGGGAGTTCGGCATCGGCATTGAGCCGCACCAATGGCGAGTAAGAGCCAACGGTGGTCTTGTAGAGCAATGGCAGAGAGTCGACAACGGTAGAGCCTTCCTTGATGGTGCAAGTGCCGTCGGAGTTGTAGGTGTAAGTGTAGGTGTGAGTCGTGCCGAGGTAGGTAGCCACAGCGGTAGCGATAGTGCCATCGGAGTTGTAGGTGTAGGAGTAGTCGATGGTGCGAGTTTCGATGCTCGTTATCTTCTCGGCGAACACACACACGTTGCTGTCCGTGGCTCCTGGTTTGAAGAGATAGACATTGCCTTTCTCAGCCGTGAACTCAGCAATCGCCCAACCCGACTTGCTCACCTTAGTGCCAGTGGCATCAATCACCTTGCCCGTTTCCGAGGCAGTGAGGGTGACCGAAGGTCGGTCGGTGTAAGGGCCCATCGTGTCGTTGATGCGAGCGATGGCAGCGGCATTGGTGGCGATGCGGTCATCGTGCTTCTCAATCGCCTCCTCGTCGGTTTGTATGCGTCCGCTGTACTGAGTCAAAGTTACTTGCAAATCTGCTATTTCATCAGGCAAGGTCTCATCGAGTTTCACCTTGTCGGCAGCAGACATAACACCAGCAGTTGTTTGTGTTGCTGACGGGATCATCACCGACACCGATTGACTCGCACCCTCACGGTTAATCATCCGAGCCTTGAGGCATACAGCGTTTATACTAGATGCAGACTCATCGTAGTAGAGGGTAGTCACCACGTTGTTGCCTGACACGGAGTCATACCACGCCTTTAGTGTGTCGGCGTTTGTTTTGTCGGTAGCGGTCATTAAGCCCGCTGCTGTCTGTTCCGCTTGTGGGATAACGACATCGACGGTCTCCTGGTTGCCGGTCTCGCTATTTAAGATTACAAATTCGAGGACGATGTTTTCTTCCTTGCGGAGCACATCGACCTCAAGCACTGACCGCGTAGCGCCCAGAACTGTTACCAAGTCGGTAAGGATATTCGCCACCGTTGGAGGCGTTACTGCATTGGGCGTTACTTCCGCTGCCAATGCTTCGATTTTTTTTGTGATTGAATCTATTTCCATTGTTGCCAAGTTTATTTGTTTCGGATTTGAGCACTTAGTTTTTTCGAGTCGAGCGCATCGCAGATGATCCCGCGGAATTCGTCACCGAGCGACCGCGCCCAGAATTCTTTCAGGTTCATTACCGATGCGTAATATTTTTTCGAGAACCAAATTTTGCGCTTGCGCTTTTTCTCGCGACCGATGTCGCCAGGGTTGCCGACATAGACCTCCTTACCCACACCAGCATCCACATAAACGCCATAGGCGAGGAAGTTCTGAGAGAGAGTAACCTCCGATACCTTGCCGTCCATCCGCGGCGTTGACGCAGCGAGAGAGTTGAGCAGCGCCCCAGTCCGATAGACGCCGAGTAGCAGCAGACGTTCGCGCCAGATGTCGAGCATCGTAGAGTTGAATGCCTCCACGTATCGGCGGCGCGACTCGACCGCATTATCTTGATTAGTCCCACTCATCATCGTTGTAGCAAAGGTTTGTCATGCTGTCGATAGCCACCTGGAAACTTGCGCAGGCGCAGCCCGACATGAAGTACGAAGAAATTTCCGTAAATTGTATTTTAGGGTCTACATAGAGGAAATGTTCCTCGATGGCTGTCTTCTCGCGGATCAGTGCCGTCATCATCTGGCGGAACAGTTCGCGCATCACGTCGAAGCACCTCTGCCGCGCCGCCATATCGTCGACAGCGTGGCGCATGGCGAGGAACACCGTCTTTACGCGCCGTGTCCGAGGAGACGGCGAGAGTTGCGAATAGCCTGTGCCAAGGTCATCGACGCAGACGAATGCCTGTGTCTGCATCATCGATGACAGAGCCTCTTCGAAGCCGTCGAGACCCGACACGCGGCAAAACCGGAAGCCGTATTCGGTTGCCAGTTTGTTGCGTCGGGTGAGTTCCTTGAAGTATGCCGACGCATTCCAGTCGTAGTCTTGCTTATTTGCCATACTTGTGTTTATATTCTGTATATTCTTTCGCTTGTGCATTGAGTTCGGTCATGGCGCGCCACACATCGAGCCCAAGCACCTCCTTTTCCTTCGTTACGTCGCCCTTGGTCAGTGCTCTTATCTGAGCGTTCATTGCATCCGTCACCTGTTGGCCGACAGAAGCACCGCCACTGAGCAGGTTGTCGGGAGTCATAGAGCCCGCAGGCTGGAGGAAGGAAGGGAACCGTTCGGAGAACATCGACTTGATGGAGGTAAACCAATAGAATACCGAAATTTTCTGTGCACGGTTCAAAACCATTTTTTCAGATTGATAAAGTATCTTGGCCATCTCGACGAGCAGCGAGTCGTCTTGCCCGTGGAGATAGCCCTGATACATATTGTCGAGGGCGATGTATTCGCCGAAACTTACACCATTGAGAGCAGCGTCCACAGCATTTTTTCCGCGGATGCGGCTGATGCGTACAGGGTAGGACGGATGTTCATTGAGCCAGTTTAGCGCCGACAGACAGTGGGCAATCACCATTGGCTCCACTGCGAGACGCTCACCTTTGTAGTCGAGAACGTAGCCGTTCGGTTGCTTGCGCAGCACCCTAATCCCGGAAAACTTGAAGAAACAATACGTTTTTATCTGCGCCAGACTGAGCCCGTCGCAAATCAGCCCATATACGTAGTAGAGTTGCTGGTCTGTGAGCGACTGCCATGACGCAGGGACGATTGCTATTATTTTGTTAGAGGAAGTATCCATGATTATCTTTGTCGTTTTTAAACGGTTCGTGGCTGTAGACTTGAGATATCATAGTGGCATGCCATAGAGTATAAACATCGGGGTTGTTGCGGATAATGTTTACTGTTGGCACCAGATTTTCGAGCCGTGGACAGCCGGCACGCAAAGAACTTGCGACGGCGTCAACCACATCGTTGACCACACGGAGATCGTCGCTCTCCACATTGTCCGACCAATAATCCTCGCGCAAAAACTGCAAATATTCAGCACCAAGAAACTCCCGCTCGATGGCAGTCTCAATGGCAACCATTTCAGCCCGGCGCTCCGTGTAGTAGGTCATCGGCGTTGCGCTTCGGTAAACATATTCCCGTAGGGCTAAAGGAGACAGCATCAGTTTTGACCATTTGGTAAACTGAGAGGATTTGTGCCATAGTCCAACAGAGCGCAGCGCCGACAAGAGTTCAGCAGCGAGGCGTTCCCATTGAGATTCGAGTGCGGTTATGAG
>CAVEIP010000150.1:0-3662 GCA_963615935.1 [Ruminococcus] lactaris
AAAATTGGATGTTGGTGGATGGAATACAAGCGAGGTCTCTGACTTTTATGGCGTGTTTTTCGGATGCAATACCATTACCTCTCTTGACCTCCACAACTGGGACACTACTAATGCAACTCGTTTTAACTCTTTTTTATATTGTCCCTCCCTCACCGACATAACCTTTGGCGAAGGCTTCGGCAAGGCAAAGGCAAGTGGCTTGACTCTCGACCTCTCAACCTGTGGCAGCAACAAGAGTTATGTGTTTACCGATAACACCTACAACTCGATGCTCACAATGTACGACCGTGCTACCAACGGATTGCCCACAATGACCATCAAGTTCAACGCAAAGCACAACCTCCCCGATGGCTTTGTGGCTGCAATGACTGCAAGAGGATATACAATAACACAATAATCTTATAGACTTATGACAATCGAAGAACTCAAACAACTTGACCACGTCAGCGCTCATGAGGCTGACGGACTCATTAAGATAACTGTTGACGAAGGCTACCAACTCAAAGGAGAGGACGGAGTGACTTGCACTCTGCTCTACTGCGCTCCGTCAACCATCTTGCCAACCTACACCATTGAGGAAGCCACTGAGCCTAACCTTGATGATGTGGAGATTGACAAGGATGCCTACGATGCTAAGGTGAACGACCTCATACGCAACCGCTATACCCTCAGTGAGGAGTTATCCATACTGCGCCAGCAATCAAGCAAGGCAGAGGAGTATGAGGCATACTATAACTATTGTGAGGAGTGCAAGGCAGAGGCTAAACGCATCCTCGCAGCAGAGGCACTCGCTTATGACAACGGGGACAGCGGTCAACAATAGTGTGCGCATCGGCACGGCATCAATGTCGGTGTTCCTCGGCGAGATTGGCACGCTCCTGTGGGATATGCGGTGGCTGATGGTGTTGGCGGTGGTACTCATCGCCGCCGACTTTTGGCTGGGCATCCACAAGAGCCTCGCCAACGGCATCGACATCCGTTTCAGCCGAGCCATCCGCAGGACGATGATGAAGTTTGCCGACTACCTCTGCGTGGTAATCCTCGGAGCGGTGGTTGGCAAAGCCATCGGCGAGCCACTGGGATACACTGCGGTGTCGATTGCCGTAGTGCTGATGTCGGTTGCTTGCCTGTGCGAGTTAGACTCCATCATCAGCAATTGGGGCGAGATTAAGGGCATCAAGATTAACGTACTGCGCATTGCGCTCGCCATCGTAGGCTACAAGCGCAAGGAACTTGCCGAGTCGCTCAAGGGAGCCATCTCCATCAAGCGTAAGAAGGACAAGGACGGAGAATGAAAAAAGCATCGGTTATGAGCCGATGCTTTGCTTTTGCGAGAGCCAAATTCAAACAGTTCCTACGCCTTTGGCTTCTCAAAGATAACGATAAATCCCCGATTATGAAATACTTTTCCATCAAAGAACTAACCAAAAGCGAAACAGCCACAAGGCTGAAGATAGACAACACCCCAACGGCGGAAGTCATCGACAACCTCACTGCACTCGTCGACAACGTACTCGACCCACTGCGAGAGTTGTACGGCAAGCCAATCCACATCAGCAGCGGCTACCGATGCCCACGGCTCAACAAGGCGGTAGGCGGCGTAGCCAACAGTCAGCACCTCACAGGACAAGCGGCAGACATCAACCAAGGCAGCCACGAAGAGAACCGCCGACTGTTCATCTACCTCGAAGAGTACTGCACCTTCGACCAACTCCTATGGGAGAACGGCGGCGCGTGGATACACGTTTCGTTCCGCAAGGACGGCAAAAACCGCCAACAAGTCAAACGCATAACCAAAAAGTAATAACCCGACAAGGGAGCGCGCTCATTGACATCTTGAAACCACCGCAAAAAAGTACAATATTTCGCTGAAATTATATACAATATTTCGTTGAAATTATATATCTTTGCATAAAGAAAAACCCCATATCGGTAAATATGAGGCTTTTAAATATTCGGCACACCAGCCAAATAAAAGTTTAAGTTATGAAAGATATAGAAATTTCATCGAAACGGCAAGCAATCACAAAAGAAGAAGCCGTTGAACTGCTTAGGCAGTATGCTGAACTGATATTCAGCGCATACGATTCAGCATTGGACAAATACAATGTTGAAATTCAGCAGACCAACCCAATAGCACGCACACGCCTGTCATCGGCATTACTCAATGCAAAGATGGTAGAGAGTTTTGTCGATATGTTTCCCGACAATGTAACGTTGGGCAAATATGGTCGTGTATTGTTTCGCTATGAACATTGCCAACTGATAATAAAGAAACTCAGCAGCACAGGTCGTCCGTCATACATAAGCACCAAGTTGAGCAACACCATACTCACGCAGGGGCAAGCAGAATTGTTTGAGGGCGATGAAAATGCAAGGCGAGAACCATTGTTGATATTCGGTTACACCAAAGACCGACTCGGCAACCTCGTTAATCCACGCATAGTTTATTTTGATGAAGAGCCGATTTGGGAAATTGTGCCGTCCGACTTTGCAGTAACGTTGCCGTTCACCGACAATGTCGAACGCATAGAGGTGCGACTCAAAAAGAAACAAAGAGAAAGCAAAGCAGAATAGATAAACCGCTGGTGTGCCGTTTTTCTTTTCAGTAAAGCATTATAGTTATGAGAAACAACCAACTGACATTCGCAAGGGAGTATAGAGGTCTCACGCAGACTGCTCTTGCAAACCGAGTGGAAGGACTGTCGCAATCCAACCTCTCCAAGTTTGAGCGAGGCATAGGCCTATTGTCGGAAACCACATTACGCAAAATTATGGAGTCGCTCGATTTCCCTTTTGACTTCCTCAACAAGGAAATCAGCAACAATCCAGAAAGCAAGCACTACCGCAAGAAAAGCCGACTCGGCACAAAGGATAGAAGCCGAATAGACCGATTTATTGCCGTGGCATCCTATGTGTTCGACAATCTGCTTGAAGAATTCGACACACCACCATTCGGTTTCCCTTATCTTGACGTAGAGGAAGGAATAACTCCCGAAGAGGCGGCAAGGCAAGTGCGAAGAGTGTGCCGCATAGGTGGAGGCTCAATCGCCGCCATCAACAACCTATTGGAGCGCAATGGCGTGTTTGTCTACCACTGGGACTGTCCATATTCCGACTTTGACGGCGTGTCGCTCGTTTCCGACCGTGGTAACCACATTATCATCGTCAACAGGAATATGCCAAACGACCGCATCCGTTTCTCTCTCGCTCATGAACTCGGACACCTCGTTATGCACAACGCAATGTTTGTAGTGCTCGACCTTCGCGACAAGGAAGATGAAGCCAATCGCTTTGCCGCCGAGTTACTGATGCCAGAAAGGGAGATAGGCAGCGCACTCGTTGGCTTAAAGCCATCGGCATTGCCAAGACTGAAACAGGTGTGGCTCACATCAATGTCCTCGATCGTGGTGCGGGCAAAGACTCTCGGTAAGATTGATGCCAACCGATGCCGAATGCTGATGACCGAATTAAGCCGCAAAGGGTGGAGGATAAACGAGCCTATAACTGTGGAGATTGACCAACCGACCTATTTGATGGACGCAGAGCAGATGATGCAGGACGAGTTAAATATCGACTACACCGAACAGGCAAAGACACTGGCATTGCCTGTGGATATTGTTCGGTCAATCTTCCAATCCAAAGCACCGACAAAGATGCTC
>CAVEIP010000151.1:0-3572 GCA_963615935.1 [Ruminococcus] lactaris
CGAAGGTGGAGACACAGGAAGGAGGTTCACAAAAATGAATGTTTAATCAAAAAATAGGAGATAATAATTATGATGCCAATGAGAAGAAATGATCAGACTTGGTTGCCAAGTATCTTCAATGACTTTTTTGACAATGAGTGGATGGCTAAAGCCAACGCAACAGCGCCTGCAATCAATGTTAGCGAAACTGAAAAAGAATATAAAGTTGAGGTCGCTGCTCCAGGCATGACCAAGAATGATTTTGATATCCATATCGATGAGGACAGCAATTTGGTAATCTCGATGGAGAAGAAGTCGGACAACAAGGAAGAAAACAAGGAACGCAAATATTTGCGTCGCGAATTTTCTTACTCAAAATTTGAGCAGACAATGATTCTGCCTGACGATGTTGACAAGGAAAAGATTGGTGCCGCCGTAGAAAATGGTGTGCTCGACATTACTTTGCCAAAACTTCGCAAAGAGGATTTGCCAAAGTTGACAAGAAACATTGAAATCAAGTAAATTTTTATAAGGGCTTATAACAAGAGCGGGTTGGTGCAAATCGCATCAGCCCGCTCTCTTTTTTTTATTGTTAGGTGTTTTTAGAAAATTTCGTCGGTGAGTCGGATCACACGTATGCCGATGTTGCTGCGCAGTGGCTTCAGCATTTCAAACAGGTCGTCTTTGTCGATGATTACTTTCATCGAGTTTGACGAAGCGTGGAGCAGGTGAGGCTTGCCCTTGACGAAGCGTACAATGCCGAGATGCGACACATCGAGCCCCTCGGTTTTTGTGGCAAGACAGATGATGTCGCCGTCGCGCAACTCGCCGATAATGTCTTTCTTATAGAGATTACGCTTGTTGATTATCGAAAATCGGTGGCTGTTGTAGCCCGCCTCAAGGTTTTTGATTTCAGCATAGGCGGTGCTATCGGCTAGCGCAGGATAACTGCTGCGGTGGGTCGACATGAAATTGAGTGACTTCACGATAGCCTCGCTGCTCGGAAATTGGCCGGTGATTTCGCGGAAATTGCCGCGGTTGGTGTTTTCAATCACCCAAGCGCTGATGTAGTGAAGGCGCGATGCGTATCCGTTGATGCGGCCGGAATGGTAGCGGATGTTTTCGAGTTGCGATGCGAAGGAGTACCACGACGGCGACTTTGCTACGGCGGCTTTGGTTAGTGCAACGAGCGTTTCCACGAACGTGGTGCAGTCGAGTTGGTCCACGTTGATGGAGAGATACTCGCGGTCGCCCTCAAGAGTGTGCGCCACATAGGGCGTACCCATGAGTTTGTCGGCGAAAAACGACATGTACTGGCCCTGCGTCTTGAGCGATTGGTCGGCAATCGCATCGTGGAGCATCTGGTTGATTTTCACAGTGTCATCGGCACAATGGAAACGCAGCGCTTCGATTGAAAATGCATGCGCACAAACTGAAGTCGCTGAAATTATGAGTATTGAGAGTAGTCGTTTTATCATATCCTTGAATTTTCCACGAAGATACATTTTTATTTTGAAATTGTCAACCATCTCCGACCAACAGTGATATTCCGACCTCTTTTCCATACTTTCTGGGGATTGTTAGATGTGGAATGCCTACCTTTGTGGCATCTATGGAAAGAAAAGAATCAATAGACAGCCATTTCAGTAGGCAGCGGCGGTTGCTGCAGTTGGAATACGACTACGAGAAATCGGAATATGAGCGTCAGACGGGCGAGATGGGCATCAAGCGCCGTGTGGCGCGCGGTCAGTGCTGGTTTCCTGTTCGGTTGGGGCGGAGTTACTACAACTCGCTTAACCGCTATGTTGTTGAGGTGGCAAAGGTAAGCGACAATGAAGATAACGATGATGACCACGCGTTTGAGCCGGGCAAGCAGGTGCGCTTTTTCTATGAGGCGCTCGATGGCTCGGTTAAATACCGCAATTTTATGGCATCCGTGAGTTATGCTGATGCCGACCACTTGGTAGTTGCACTACCTTCAACCTCAGCGCTTAAGGAAATCGACGGCGTGGCACGTTTGGGCATTGATTTGGCATTCGATGAAACCTCGTTTGTTGCCATGCGAGAATCCCTCGATGCTGTTGCGACGGCGAAAGGCAATAGGCTGGCTGAACTGCGCGACGTAATCTGCGGACTCTCGCCGGCGGGATTTCGCCAACTTCAGCCAATGAGCATGCCGTGGCTCAACGCACGGCAACAGGTGGCGGTAAACAAGTCGTTGTGCAGCCGCGACGTGATGGTGGTGCATGGTCCTCCGGGTACGGGCAAGACCACAACACTTGTTGAGGCAATCTATGAAACATTGCGTCGGGAGCCGCAGGTGATGGTGTGTGCGCAAAGCAATGCTGCAGTCGACTGGATTCTCGAAAAACTGATAGACCGAGGCGTCGCTGTGCTGCGCATCGGTAATCCGGCACGGGTTAATGACAAGGTGCTATCGGCAACCTATGAACGGCAGTTTGAGGCGCATCCCGACTATCCTGAGTTGTGGAGCATCCGAAAGATGATTCGCGAGGTGTCGGCCGGAAGGCGGATGTCGCACAATAATTCGTCGGCCATCGCCAACAGGTTGCGTTCTCTGCGTCGCAGGGCTGTGGAACTTGAATTGAAGATTCAAATCAGTGTGTTCGACAACGCTCGCGTGGTGGCATCGACACTCGTTGGAAGCAATAATGCGTTGCTCAATGGCCGTCGGTTTTCCACCTTATATATAGATGAGGCAGGACAAGCGCTTGAGGCGGCGAGTTGGATTGCCATCCGTAAGGCTGATCGGGTGATTTTCGCGGGCGACCATTGTCAACTGCCGCCAACGGTGAAATGCTTGGAGGCGGAGCGCTCTGGGCTGTCGCGCTCGCTGATGGAGGGCGCGGTCGACAATTGCCCAGAGGCTGTCACGCTGCTCGATGTGCAGTATCGGATGAATGAGGCGATAATGAAGTTTTCTTCCGATTGGTTCTATGGCGGAGTGCTTAAGGCTGACGCCAGCGTGGGTTTTCGTGGGATTTTAGATTACGACAACCCTATCGAGTGGATTGACACGACCGATATGGATTTTTCGGAAAAGTATGTCTCGTCGACAGGCGGACGTGTAAATCCTGAGGAAGGGCAGTTTGTGCTTGACCGCTTGGAAGCATATATAAAAAGAATAGGCGAGCAGAGAGTGGAGGATGAAAATATAGATTTTGCGATAATTTCTCCCTACAAGGCACAAGTGGCTTGGCTTCGCCGTGCAAAAAAGAAGAAAACGCTTTTCCGCAAACTCGGACGGAAATTGGCGATAAACACTGTGGACGGTTTCCAGGGACAAGAGCGCGATGTGGTTTTTATCAGTCTTGTGCGAAGCAACGACGATGGAAAAATCGGATTTTTGACCGACCTCCGCCGCATGAATGTGGCGATGACCCGTGCGAAAATGAAACTTGTGATTATTGGCTCGGCGGCTACATTGTGCCGGCATAAGTTCTACAAAGCGCTGATGAAATCAATAAACACGGAAAACTGTTGAAAAAAGTTTCCCTGTCAAATGTAGGTAAATCAACGTTTTGTAAAAATTGTTCTAAAAAAGGGGTAAAAAAGTTGCGAAAATATTTGGC
>CAVEIP010000152.1:0-3465 GCA_963615935.1 [Ruminococcus] lactaris
TCGAGCAATCTTACCTGGCCTCAGATCGACAAAAAACCAGAAGACATTACAATGTACAAGCAGACTCTTGCGATGAATCAACAATCGATAATGTGGTTCAAGGGTACAATCCAAGCCACCAAAGCAAAGGCCGACAGCGAAGAGAATCGCACCTATGTAGCCTTTCTTCGCCACAAGATTCGCCAGATGCAAGCAGAAAACCGATGGCTACAAGCCAACGTGAGAGGCATCAACTACTAAGGCAGACGGTCAACACGGCGGGTTCGACTCCCGCCTGCCTACCAAGACAAGTTCATTGACATACTGACAACAAGCAACAATATACCTGCAAGAGTTGCACGCAATAAGCCCACCAGCCGAGCGTGTGAGTTGGCTTGCAGAGGCTATCCCTTATGGCTCTCAACAATAAGGGTGCTAAGTGGTGAGCATAAGACACCACGGTGTAAGTAACTAATCGCAGACACATCCGTTTCTGCAATAACAATAAGGTTGGTCAGCCTCTTCCAAGAGTAACTGCCAGCCTCCTCCCGATGCTTGGTTAGCCTTGTCAGCGGTTCGACTCCGCTGTCGGGAGCCAATGTTCAGTCGTAATGATTTTTTCATTGTTAAGATGTGATTAATAATAAGTTTTTGTTGGGGCCTCTGCCGTCCGTGAGGATAGCCGAGGCATAAGCCTGCCTCTGGCGAACGGGTTCGACTCTTTTCGTTTTTTGGATATATGTCTTTATTTCGCTTTATGAGTTTAGAGGTTAGTTTTAGGTTTGTCCCGTCAAGGTTCGACTCCTTGGGCAGGCACACAGGCAATTTTCACCATTTAAAGGTTACATACTATTAGATTACTAATCTTTGGCATCGTCATCCGTGAGGACACACGATGCTGGGCAGACTTGGAGACCCCATCGCCAGCGACACGGCTGATGGGCGGGCGGTTCGATTCCGCCTCTGCCACCACTCTAATTTTGGTATTGTTAATTGTAAGAGTTTTTTTTTCATCTAATGTTGATAACATCTCCGAACCACTCGCCCGTGAGGGTAGGTGTTCCAGTGGTCACGGTGCTACCGCAGAGGCGGCAAGCGGGGTTCGATTCCCCGACCACTACTATTACCTACACAACTTGATTACTCGTATTTATTAAGCGTATTGTTTCTGCTCCGTCCGTGAGGATAGGGCAGTTTTTTTTCGACAATCAAACAAAATTACAATATATGAAATCAACATTGTTGTGGCTGTGGTTCATCGTAACCATCGCCCTTGCCGCCGCCGACTCCGAGAGCGCAGCGGCATTCATCGCTACCAAAATCGTTGCTGGTATCTCTCTCGTTATCCTCTACATCGTAACGAGCAAACGAAGAGAAGACCTCATCGACTAAGGATCCAAATTTTTCAACATTACAAAATCTTGTGTTATGGAAGAAACCAAATCATTTGCCGAGCGCATCATTGCAGTGCAGTCGGCACTCAAAGCACCGAAGAACCAGCGCAACAACTTCGGCGGCTACAACTACCGCTCCTGTGAGGACATTCTGGAAGCAGTCAAGCCATTGCTCAAAGAGCAAGGATTGTTCCTTACCATCACCGATGAGATTGTCCTTGTTGGTGAGCGATATTACGTTAAGGCAACCGCCACTCTCCACGATGGCGCAAACATCGTGTCCAACACCGCCTATGCCCGTGAGGACGAGTCGCAGAAAGGTATGACAGGCAGCCAACTCACGGGTGCCACATCATCCTACGCCCGCAAGTATGCCCTCAATGGGCTGCTTGCTATTGACGACACCAAAGATGCCGACTACCTCAACACAGGCGACAAAGGCAAGCCGAAGCAAACCAAGAAGACCGTTGAAGAGGTTATTGCCGAGGTCTATCAGCAGACCACCGAATCGGGCATCATAGACATCTTCAAGGCTCATCCAGAGTATGCAAGCGACACTAACCTAATCACTGCCTGCTCACAACGCAAGCAGCAACTAAAACAATTCAAATAATGCTTTCTTATTGCCAAATACAATTCGACCCCATCAGCCACACCTACACAACCGCTGATGGGGAAGCGCGTCAGGGCATCACAGCGATGCTTCACCGACAACTCTTCCCGGATATGTATTCGGGCATCAGTGAGGACACGCTCAACACCGCTGCCGAGCGAGGCAAGCACATCCACGCACTCGCAGAGTTTGCCGATGAGTTCGACCTACCTTCCGATGATGCGACAGTCATGGCATACCGCCGCACCGTCAGCGACATGGGATGGACTAACGAGGCAAGCGAGTACATCGTTACCGATGGCAAGCATTTCGCTTCGCCAATCGACAAGATTTACCGCAATGCCGCAGGCGATTATATCCTTGCCGACATCAAGACCACCTACACGCTCAATAAGGAGTATGTCCGTTGGCAACTCTCAATTTACGCATATCTCTTTGAGTTATGCAATCCCGACCTACAGGCTGGCGCATTGTTCGCAATCTGGTTGAGAGATGGCAAGTGCAAGGCGGTCGAGGTGCAGCGCATCGACTCCGCCATCATCATCAGTCTGCTCCAAGCAGAGATTAATGGTGAGCAGTTCATCAATCCTCTTGCGCCAAAGGTTTCCGAGTTGCCTGCCCGTTATCAAGCCATCGAGGCTAAGATGATACAATACGAGGAGCAACTCAAGGAACTGAAGAACCAACGTGACGCAATCCTGTTCGGCCTCCGCAAAGAGATGGAGCGCAATGGCGTGAAGAAATGGGAAAGCGATCGCATCCGACTCAACTACATCGAGCCATCGGTCAAGCAGACTTTCGACACATCTGCCTTTCGTGCCGAGCATCCCGACCTCTACGAGCAGTATGTAAAGCAGTCGCCCACCAAACCAAGCATACGTTTCACAATCAAATAAATTATTAGTTATGAATTATTACGGAAGCATCGACCTTACCAAAGTCCCGAAAGAATGCTATCGGGAAGTGACTCTTAAGAATGGCGAAAAGCATATCTTTCTTAACGTGGCATTGTACCAGCGCAAAGAGCCAACAACCTTTGGCACTACGACCTACACCCATTTCCTTTCCTGCGCCCCCAAGAAGGAAGAACGCAAGGAGGGAGTTAACTACATCGTAGGCGACTTTGCCGAAAGCAAACCGACTCCTATTGAGCCAGTGACCACCGAGGAGGTCAACAACGCACCTGTTGCCGACCATCTGCCATTTTAGTGTATGTGGTACGACTTTTCCAATCCCTTCGACTGTGAGCGTGCCAAGACACGTTTGCAGTCGTTGATTAAGAAGCAATCGCCCTCAGTCGAGATTATTGACCATCGCCAACGCTCCGACCCACAAAACCGATACCTGCACGTTTGCATCGGCATCGTGGCTCTGGAAACGGGCAACACGATGGATTATGTCAAGGTTAACTACTTCAAGGCTCACGTTAACCCGGAAATCTTCGTGGAAGAGTCGTTCGACAAAAGGGTTGGACACAAC
>CAVEIP010000153.1:0-3432 GCA_963615935.1 [Ruminococcus] lactaris
GCATGAATTCGGTCACGAAGTCCGACTTCAGTGTGCCGTAGTCCTTAGCGTTGATTGCGCCGAGGAGGTGGGTCAGTGTGCGCGGCGGAACTTTATTGTTGATTTCCGGCGAGCAGACTATGTAGGTGGTGTCGCTGATTACTTCCGACTCAGAGTCGATAATCGACATACCTATGTTGTTTTCGTCGCATGATGTGGCCACGAAAAGCACCGCTAATGTGGCAACTACCCAATTGGTTAGTTTAAACATTGATTGTAGAATTATAATGTACTGTAGAATTCGGCGTACTTATCTACGTCGAAACTGCCCTCGTAGGGCAAACAAGGAATATTGTTTTCTTTGATGAAGTCGAGCAACTCCTGCGCAACGGTCTCGGTGTGGATAATCACGCCGTCGGAGTGGGCGAGAGCCAACTTGGCAAGCGCCACAAAATCAATAGGCTTGCCGGCTACCGATTTCAAGTCGTCGTCGGTAAATCCTTCCATCCTCAGTTTTTCTTCAAACCGCGGGTCGAGATTGCCGTTGAACGAAGAGCCGTAGAGCGAATAAATCACTTTTGAGTCGCGGAACGACGGGTCATCGGAATACACTTTCTTGATGTAGAGAGGGGTAAGGGCGGAGAGCCATCCTTGGCAATGCACTATGTTTGCCTCCCAGCGCAGTTTCTTCACAGTTTCGATTGTGCCGCGCACAAAGAAGATGCATCGCTCGTCGTTGCATTCGGGCATATCTTCTGTTTCGAGGCCTTTGCTTGCGTTGCGCTGAAAATAGTCTTCGTTGTAGATGAAATACACTTGCATGCGCGATGGCTGTAGTGTAGCAACTTTTATGATCAGCGGATGGTCGGTGTCGTCAATGATGAGGTTCATGCCCGACAAGCGGATAACTTCGTGAAGTTGGTTGCGACGCTCGTTGATGCATCCGTATTTGGGCATAAACGTGCGCACCTCATAGCCGCGCTCTTGGATGCCTTTTGGCAATTCGAGTCCGGCTTTCGAAATTTCCGATTCGGGGAGATATGGCATAATCTCCTGATTGACAAACAATACCTTACCTTTACTCATAGTATTCTCTAAATTAATATTGCAAAGATAATAAAAAATCTTCGGATGTGAAATTTTTTCGGCCTACTAACGTCGGCAATTGTAATCAAACGGCTTGGAAAAACGATGGAATCCTAAATTTCTCCGACTTTCTCCAGATGTTGCCAAATCTTTCAAAATGAAAAATGATGGCGTTCTGTTTCGCTATGTTATAAATATTTATTTCCTTTGCATGGCTTAAAATGAAACAAAATGAAAGTTGTTAAGACTATTTCGGAGTTAAAGTCTTTAGTGAAAGGCTTTAAACAAGACAATAAAGTTGTTGGACTCGTGCCTACAATGGGCGCTTTGCATGCCGGCCACAAGTCGCTTGTTGACCGTGCTTGTGCGGAGAACGACATCGTTGTGGTCAGCGTGTTTGTCAACCCTACTCAATTTAATAACAAACAGGACCTTGCTACTTATCCACGCACCGAAGAGCGCGACTGCGCACTGCTCGAAGCTGCAGGTTGCGACGTGGTGTTTATGCCGTCGGTTGAGGAGGTGTATCCAGAGCCCGACAATCGCCAGTTTGACCTTGGCTCTGTGGCTGAGGTGATGGAGGGCGCTCACCGCCCAGGCCACTTCAATGGCGTTGCCCAGATTGTGAGCAAACTGTTTGCGTTTGTAGAGCCCGACCGCGCATATTTCGGTGAGAAGGACTTCCAGCAGATTGCCGTAATCCGCAAGATGGTGGAACTCGAAGGCTTCAAACTCCAGATTGTGGCTTGCCCAATCAAACGCGAGGACGACGGCTTGGCGCTGAGCAGCCGCAACGTGCGTCTCACCCCCGAACAGCGACAATTAGCACCGAATATATATCGTATTCTAAAGGAAAGTTGTACCTTTGCACAGTCGCACACCGTGGCTGAAACAGAAAAATTCGTGGTTGACAGTCTTAATGCCCTGCCTCAGATGGAGGTGGAGTATTATTCTATTGTGAATGCCCTGACAATGCAACCGGTCAGCGACTGGGCAGACGCAAACGAAATCACGGGCTGTATCACAGTCTATTGCGGTGAAGTGCGCCTAATTGACAACATTGCCTACAAAAAGGCTTAAAAAAGACTACACTGAAGAGAAATGCAGATTGAAGTACTGAAGTCGAAGATTCACCGTGCAACGGTGACAAGTGCCGACTTGAACTACATCGGCAGCATCACTATCGACGAGGATTTGATGGATGCCGCTGGTATCATTGCCAATGAACGGGTTTACATTGTTGACAACAACAATGGCGAACGTATCGACACTTATGCCATCCCTGGTGAGCGCGGCTCTGGTGCCATTTGTCTCAATGGGGCTGCTGCCCGTAGGGTTTATGTTGGCGATGTGGTGATTATCATGGCCTACGCCCACATGGACGCAGAGGAAGCGAAGACCTTCAAGCCGAAGGTGGTGTTCCCTCAGCCATTGACCAATAAACTGTAATATAAACGAATAAGATAAGGACTACATATGTTTGAAAATTTAAGCGAAAGACTGGAACGGTCGTTTAAACTGCTGAAAGGCCAAGGTAAAATCACGGAAATCAACGTGGCGGAAACGCTGAAGGACGTGCGCCGTGCTTTGCTTGATGCCGACGTCAACTACAGCGTGGCTAAGCAGTTCACCGATACAGTCAAGGCGAAGGCTCTCGGTCAGAACGTGATTACGGCTGTCAAGCCGAGCGAGTTGATGGTGAAGATTGTCCACGACGAACTTGCGCTTTTGATGGGCGGCATGGCTGCCGATGTCAATTTGTCGGGCAATCCTACCGTGATTTTGATGTCGGGTTTGCAGGGTTCTGGTAAGACAACCTTCTCTGGAAAACTTGCAAAGAAATATAAGAGCGAAAAAGGCAAGCGCCCGTTGCTCGTGGCGTGCGACGTCTATCGTCCTGCCGCTATCGAGCAGTTGAAGGTGCTTGGCGAGCAAATCAACGTGCCTGTCTACACTGAGCCAGATTCGAAAAATCCTGTTGAGATTGCACAAAATGCCATCAAGCATGCCAAGGCCAACAACCTTGACCTTGTGATTGTCGATACTGCTGGACGTTTGGCTGTCGATGAGCAGATGATGGACGAGATTGAGGCTATCAAGAAAGCAATCAAGCCGCAGGAAACTCTCTTCGTGGTCGACTCGATGACTGGTCAGGATGCTGTAAACACTGCCAAGGAGTTTAACCAACGCTTGGATTTCGACGGCGTTGTTCTCACAAAGCTCGATGGTGACACTCGCGGTGGTGCCGCTTTGTCAATCCGCACTGTTGTCGACAAACCTATCAAGTTTGTGGGTACGGGCGAGAAACTCGAGGCAATCGATGTGTTCCACCCTGCTCGTATGGCCGACCGTATCCTCGGCATGGGC
>CAVEIP010000154.1:0-3307 GCA_963615935.1 [Ruminococcus] lactaris
GTCATAACATCGCATAACAACTCAAATATTGATAATAAGGAAATTATTACTTGGAAAGTATTTGGAGCCCCACCTCGTTTTTGCATTGCCAGCTGACACTTTTAGGAGTTGCACCCATTGCCGCTTGGCAAACCCTCTGCGTTTTTCATGCCTTTCTGCATCAAAAACGTTGCACTTCTATTTGAATTCGGCAGTTCAGCCGCGGTGATGTTTCTTCGGGGGTATGCTATTTCATGATTGAAATATTTGGCATAACTTTGCACCAAAGAATATGGAAGGTTTAGTAATTAAGAACACAGGCAGTTGGTATGTCGTCAAAGCGGACGGCGACGGGCGAATGGTGAATTGCAAAATCAAGGGCAATTTCCGGCTGAAAGGCATTCGCACCACCAATCCGGTTGCCGTTGGCGACAGGGTTACGGTTACGGAAAATGCCGACGGCACGGGGTTTATCTCTGCCATAAGCCAGCGCCGCAACTACATTATCCGCCGCGCGTCGAATTTGTCGAAGGAGTCGCACATCATTGCCGCCAACCTCGACCAGGCTTTTTTGGTCGTGTCGTTTGCAGCGCCGATGACTGCAACAGTGTTTATAGACCGTTTCCTCGCCACGGCTGAGGCCTACCAGGTGCCAACCACCATCGTGGTTAACAAGATGGATATGCTCGCCGACGAGTGGCGCGAGTTTGTCGACTCGTTTGCCTACCTCTACCGCGGCATCGGCTACAACGTGTGCCCAGTGTCGGCAGAGACAGGCGACGGCGTTGACACCCTTCACGCAATGCTCAAGGACAAGGTGACGCTCTTTTCGGGCAACTCGGGCGTGGGTAAGTCTACAATGATAAACCGCCTCATCCCGGGCATAAACCTCAAGACGGCAGCCATCTCTGAAGCGCACCAAACGGGCATGCACACCACTACATTTTCCGAGATGTATCCCCTACCCGACGGCGGCTACATCATCGACACTCCTGGAGTGAAGGGGTTCGGCACGATTGATTTCAACGTAGAGGAAGTGGCGCACTATTTCCCCGAGATATTCAAGGTGTCGGCCGACTGCAAGTACAACAACTGCACGCACATCCACGAGCCAGGATGCGCCGTTAAGGCAGCGCTCGAGGAGCATCTCATCAGCGAGTCGCGCTATGCCAGTTATCTGAGCATCATCGAGGACAGCAGCCCTGACAAGTACCGCAAGCCATTCTAATCAGCATCAATGGTAAAACAAAAACAGAAGCGCTCGAAACCGACTGGTTTCGAGCGCTTCTGTTTTTGTTATCTCTCAACGATTACTTCTTTGTTGTAGAAGTTGATGTTGCTGGAGCATCCTTGATGTTGAGTTTTGTCTTGACGAGTTTGGTTACATCATCGGCAGAAGGGTTGCGGTAAACCACGTTGCCAACCTCCATGATGTATGTGTAGCCGTTCTCATCGCCCACAGCCTTGATGGCAGTAAGGATTTTCTCCTGAATAGGAGCCATGAGTTTCTGCTGCTGTTGCTGCATATCCTGACTTGCAACCTGCTCGAAATTTTGAATCTTCTGGCCAAGGTCGTTGATTTCTTGCTCACGACGTTGCTTGATTGATTCTGGAGTATCAGAAGCAAGCGCTTGGTATTCCTGAATCTTTTTGTTCATCTCGTCCTGAAGTGACTTGTACTCACTTTGGTATTTCTTTGAAACTTCTTCCATTGAGGCTTGTGCTGTTTTTGTTTCAGGCATCAATTGGAATATTTCCTGAGTATCGACAGTGCCGATTTTCACTTGCGCAAAAAGGCAAGCAGGAGCAGCCACTAGGACTGCGAGTAAGAATTTTTTAAGCATTGTGTATTAATTGTTTGATTTGTTATTTCAATAATCGTAAGTGCAAAAGTAGTAAATTATTTTGAATAACCTAATTTTGCGAGCACATCATTGCTGACATCAATGCGCGGAGACGCGAAAATGATGCCCGCCGAAGAGGCGCGGTCGAAAATCACCTGGAAGCCTTTTTCCTCTGAAATCTTCTTGATTGCCTCATAGACATCGTTTTGGATAGGCTCCATCAGCGACTGGCGCTTTTTATAGAGTTCGCCTTGCGGTCCGAAATATTTGGACTGGAGTTCGGCTGCCTCTTTTTCTTTGGCAACCACCTCTTCCTCTTTCTTCTTCTTTTGTTCGTCGGTCAGGAACACCATGTCGCTCTGGTAATTTTTGTAGAGCGTCTCAGCCTCCTTCGACTTGTTTTCCACTTCCTTCTGCCAGCGCAACGACACCTGGTTGAGTTGCTCGTTTGCCATCTCGTACTGTGGAATGTTTTTCAAAATATATTCCATATCGACAAGCGCATATTTTTGCGCATGGGCAGCAATGGAAAATATAGCCATTAGGGCTGCCGTAATGAAAATTCGTTTCATAGTCATTCTTTTTTGTGTTAATGCTTATAAGACAAATAACTGCCGAATAAGTTTATTCATGAAAGATTATTTACACGTTTTTTAGAATTCTTGACCAAGAATGAAGTGGAAGTGGCTTCCGCCCTTTTCGCCAAACACCTTGTCGAAACCGTAAGCCCAGTCGATACCCATCATACCAATCATAGGCAGATAGATGCGGACACCGGCACCAGCCGAACGCTTGAGGTTGAACGGCGACACATCCTTCACATCGTTCCAAGCGTTACCGCCTTCGATGAATGCCAAGCCGTAGATTGTGGTGCTAGGCTGGAGCATAAATGGGAAGTGGAGCTCGGCAGTGAAGCGAGTGTAGGCATAGCCGTCCGACTGGCGATAAGGGGTGAACACACCGTTGTCGTAACCACGGAGGGCGATTGTTTCCTGAGCGTAGCCGTAACTTCCCGACATACCATCGCCACCGACATAGAAGGTTTCGAACGGCGATTTGAGGTATTTGTTGTAACTACCCAAGAGACCGATTTCGGCACGAGTCATGAGCACGAGAGTCCATTTGCTGTTAGGATCGGAAAGCGGAGTGTAAGTGCGAGCCTTGAACTTGAGTTTCCAATATTCAATCCAACGGTACATCTCCTGCGCTGCATCAATCTGCTTCTGCGACTGCACTGAAGAGTAGATGTAGTTGTATGTGCCAACGCCACTGTCCTCATAGAGTTTCGCCCAGTTCTTGTTGCGGAATAAAGATACCGGAGGAGTGATGTTCAAATCGAGGGAGAACATACTACCGCTACGAGTGTAGATAGGGTTGTCGATACTGTTGCGCGACAGCGACAAGCCAAGCACGAAGGCGTTCGACGTACCGTTGCGCATATAGTAGAGGTATTCCCAGTTTTTCAACTTATACCAGTTGTAACC
>CAVEIP010000155.1:0-2597 GCA_963615935.1 [Ruminococcus] lactaris
AGCCTGGACGGCCTGGAGCCGAGAGTTTCAAGTTCACACTGTCGCAATTAATGTTGCTGAGCACCTCGATGATTTTATCCTTATTGAAGCCTACTGTCAAAGGCTCGCCAGTGTAGTCGCAATCCACGCATTCTTGTGCCGACGAAGAGTAGTTGAGGTCCTGTGTCTTGATGTCAATCTTAGAATTGGAAATTTCGAGTTGAATCAAGCCGCCCTCTGTTGCGAATACGGCAACACGACGCACAGCGTTGAGGAATGTAACGCGGTCGACAATCACATCATAAGGATTTGACTGCGGAATTGCGGCGTTATAGTTTGGATATTTGCCATTCAGGAACTGACAACTTACGGTATAGGATTCTGTTTCAAAGGAAACGCTCTTAGTGTCGATTGAAACCTTCACATCGCCTTCCTCCTTGGCGAGGATTGACGACAGGATGTTGGCTGGCTTTGTAGGCAGCACAAATGAGCCCTCAAATCCAGGCTGAATGCGGCTGTTGACAAAACGGACAAGTTGGTGAGTGTCTGTAGCCACAAACACAATTTCTTCGGGCTTGATATCCCAAAGCACACCCATCA
This sequence comes from [Ruminococcus] lactaris, assembly GCA_963615935.1. GTDB lineage: Bacteria > Bacteroidota > Bacteroidia > Bacteroidales > Muribaculaceae > Limisoma. The sequence goes on from CAVEIP010000155.1 coordinate 580, forward strand.
TGATGGCTCTCAACTGGTCGATGCTGGCAGCAAAGATTGTACGCTCGATGCTTTTTGTGATTTCAGAAGCGGGGATAGTCATCTCCAACTTATCTTCAGTGCTGACTTCCTGACGAGGATATTCCGCACCATTTTCGCCAACGAACTTATAGTCACCGTTGTGATATTGCAAGTGGATTTCGAAATTGTTGTCATCGATTTCAAACACGAGAGCCTGGTCGGGCAACTCCTTCAGCAACTCAAGCATTCTTTTGGCATTGACAGCCACGCTACCCTCGCCTTCGCAATCCTGCAATTCCAGGCGGGCGTTAATAGTGTTTTCTTGGTCTGTGCCAGTCGCTATCAGCATACCATTCTTGATGGTGAAAAGGAAATTATCCAAAATGGAAATGGTATTTTTCTGACTAATCACTTTGCTCACCGACGACAAGTGCGTCAGCAATGCTTTACTTGCAATTGTAAACTTCATATATTCAACGTTTTAATTTCAAACAAACATAAGGCAAGCCGTTTTCCCTAAAGCCCATTGGCGCGACAGAGACTTCGGCTTTATACCAATTACAAAGATAACAAAAAAATTTCAGTTTCTATTTCTTGTTCAGGGATACTGAATTTTCGTTTAGCGCGACCTGCCCGCGTTTGTAAAGCAACCCCAAAGCCTTCTTGAAGTCCTTTTTGCTACAATGGAACGTGCGCTTGATATCATCGGGCGACGATGAGTCGGTAATCGTCATGCGTCCGCCCACGTCGTTTAGATAGCCAAGAATCATCTTTGCCAACTGGAACACCCGACTTCCGCCAAATGCGCGCAGAGTCAAATCAATCTTCCCGTCGTCGCGCACAAGTTTCACATAAGCCGGCAAACGGTCTCCCACACGAATGTCATCAAAGATGTCATTATTGAAAACCATACCCCAAAACAGATTGTCGACGACAACTTTATAGCCGAGGTCGGTACGCTTAACCACTACGGCCTCCACTTCTTCACCCGCCTCATAGCGAGGAATCTTGTTTCCAATATATTTATTGAGTTTCGTCGAGCCAACGATTCGTTTTGTCACGTTGTCGAGATATACATAAGTTACATATCCCCTGCCCTCGACAATGTCTTCTGCCTGTTCGCGGAATGGGACAAGCAAATCCTTCATCACGCCCCAGTCCATAAAAGCGCCAATCTTGCCGACCGCCTTTGCCTGTAGCAATGCCACCTCGCCCACTTCCGCAAACGGATGTTCCGTGGTTGCAACAAGCCTGTCCTCTGAATCGCGATAAAGGAACACTTTAACAGTATCCCCTATCGACAAATCGTCAGAAGCATATTTCATTGGCATTAATATTTCGCCATATTCCTCTCCGTCAACATAAAAGCCAAAATCAACTTTTTTTACGACTTTAAGTTCATTGTAGTTTCCGATTTTTATCATATCTTTACGAAAAATATAATGCTAATATCGGCATAAATTTTAAATTTAGCATAATGATTAAATCAAATTTTTGCTCACTTCGGAAATTTAGAGCGCATGCAATTCTATTGGGACTATTGACTATCGTGCTGGCTGCCACGACTTCATGCAGCCACAACGGGTCCTCAATAAGCAAAGGCAACAGCATAGCACTCCAAATGGACTCCCTGCTTATCCAGGATTCACTGACCGACCAAAACGGCATAAAGGTAACTATGGCCTACGCGATTTCTTACCCCAAAAGCATCAAGGATTCGAAATCTGAGACCACAAAGTTTTCAAAACTGCTTGCAAAACTATGGTTCAGCAACGACAGCCTTGATTTGGCAAAAAGCGCCAATGCCGCACTTTCGGAAGGGCTAAAAGCGTACTCTTCATCATCAGTCATCAATGCCGAAGACATTCAAGATGAAGACGTGGCAAAAATATCAAGATACGACATCTACCAAAACATCGCAATGGTTTACCACAACTGCGATTTGGCTATATTCAAGAAAAGTTCGACAACGAAGAAGGACGGCAAGGCATCATTGTCAAACAACACATTCTTCACGA
>CAVEIP010000155.1:2607-3287 GCA_963615935.1 [Ruminococcus] lactaris
GTCGACAATCAAGCCGGTAACTTTGACCGACATCTTCGACGAGAGCAACTATGCTACAATCAACGATGCATTGAAAAAGCAATTGCTGACCAAAAACAACTGCAGCAATTCCGACCAACTGGCAGAGGTTGGCTATTTCAACATCGACAACCTTTCAATCAACGACAACTTCACCATTGACGAAAAAGGAATCAGTTTCCACTACAACCCATTGGAAATTGCTTGCTATGCTGTTGGAGAGGTTGTTATAACCCTGCCGTTTGAAGAAATAAAAGAGTCGATAAAGACCGACTCACCTATTTGCCGATTGATAAAACAATAACGACATGGATTTGATACTAAAATACTTTCCACACTTAACGCCAACGCAGATTGAGCAATTCAAGGCGTTAGGTCCGCTTTATGCCGAATGGAACCAAAAGATCAATGTGATTTCGCGCAAGGACATCGACAATCTTTACCCTAACCACATACTGCATTCATTGGGCATTGCAAAATTCACCGACTTCAAAGACGGCTCGCAAATCTTGGACATCGGCACTGGAGGCGGCTTCCCAGGCATCCCGTTGGCAATAATGTTCCCCAACGTGCAGTTCTTGTTGGCCGACCGCACAGGCAAGAAAATCAAGGTGGCTACTGCCATAGCCCAAGAGATAGGACTGACCAATGTAGAACTGCGG
>CAVEIP010000156.1:0-3151 GCA_963615935.1 [Ruminococcus] lactaris
AGTATTCGTTGAAGGTTCTGGTAAGCGCTGCACCCTCGTGCCTCTCGCCAACAAGAGCGGTTCGAATTTCATCCATGTCACCACTAAGGACAACATGCTTGTAGGCTGTGACCAGATGGGCGACAAGGAACGTGTGCAAATTGACCGCTTCGAGCCGTTCTTGCTCACTTTCTCCGCAACAATGTTCTTCGGCGTGCAGTTCAACGCCATCGACGGCCGTCGCATGCTCGTTGTCGACAAACGTACTGAATAACTAAAATTTTGACAGACTATGGCAAATACTTGTGATATTCTCCAGAAATCGTTGAAATGGTGTCAGGGCACGCCTGTTTATCCAGGCGTCCGTGCCCGTGCCTACTACATCAACAAGTCGGACATCGTAGCATGGCCGACATTGACAAAGGGCACCGCGGGCAACTACACCACTGCAACGTACACCGGCGACTTTACTCTCGCCGAGGACAAGAAGTGGCTCGCTATCGACCACGACGTGAAATCATCGCAACTCACCAGCGAAGCACAGGGCGAGGTGCCAAGCCAAACTCAACTCAACAAGTTGAGCCTCGTGCATCAAGGCGTGGGCGCAGAAGCATCGGAGGTAGCCCTCTACATGAATAACTGCGACTGCGTGTTCTTGGTTGCCGGCATGGACGGCTTGTTCCGTGTGGTAGGTTCTGAGATGTGGCCAGGCAAAATCACCGTAGCGCAGGACACTGGCCAAGGTGCTACGGGCACAGCCTCTACCACTATCACTGTGGAAGCAACCGATGTCTGCCCTGCTCCTTTCTATCCCGGCAAAATCGTGACAGAGGACGGCGACATCAATGGAGACGGCTCTGAAGTAGCGTAAGCATAATCTCATCAAACACGTCCGGGAACATTCGTGCTCCTGGACGTTTTAATTTTTATGACAATTATGGAATCAGAATTTGTAAAAAAAGTCAACGAGTGGCTCGATACTCCGGTTGATCAGCGAGACTATGAGGCTGGTGCGCTACTGATGCTTCAGGCAAACAGGAACCGCATCATGTACAACAATATGAGACGTCGCCCGGATTATTACGCCACACACATCGAGTATCAACTGAAAAAATACGTAGAGCAACGCAGCGTCACGGTTACCCATCAGGCTGTTGTCACAATGGAAAAACAGGCGGATGTGATTATGGAGAACGCTTCTCCGTCTACGACAACGCCTAAGCAAAGCGACTATCGCCGCGGCAAGCGCCTCGACCACGACAGCCTCCCTGCGGAGATACAACAACTCTACACCGACAACCTCACGATCCTGCAACGGATGCGAGAATGCCATTTGCAGGTGCGCCAGTGCAGCGGCCCGAATCAGGCGTGCGTTGACAACGACAAATATCCGTTTCTCAAAGAACTTATCGCCCTCGACAAAAAGCGCCTCGCCAACTGGAAGGCATACGACTCCTATGATGCTGGCACAGGCACTGCTGCCGCAGCGACGGCATCCGTAACGGCGGCAGAGGTTGAAAGCAAACTCGTGCGCCAAATCAACCTGAACCTCGGCAAGTACTTAAAGAATCCGACGGAGCCTAAGAAAAAATATTTGGCAGACCTCTACGCCAAACTTGCGAACCCACCTGCCTCGCTGACGAAGAAACTCACGGAGGCGGGCGTAATTGGTGTTTGACCATGCCGATGCCCAACGCTTACGACGTGTGCCGGACAGACTTGTTCACCGACCGCAGCGACCTCGAAAAGAAGTTCCCGCCCGTGGTTGTCGACAAGGTCGTCCGTGTGCGCTCAATGTATAACAACCTCCTCGGCGAACCATCGGCAAAAGACCGACAACTGGTAGACACTCACTGTCGGCAGTTCAAGTGCGAGAAGTCGGCGGCCTACGCCGATTTGGCTATTGTGCGCCAACTGCTGCCGCAAATCACATCGAGCAGTCGCGACTTTCATCGCTGGCGCTACAACGAGATGATCCTCGACACATATAACCGCGCCAAAGAGGAGAACGACTTCAAGACTATGGAGCGCGCCGCCTCCAGTTATGCTAAATTCAACCGCATTGACCTCGAGGATGAGCAGCGCTTACCTTACGACCTCGTGGCCGTCCAGCCATTCACAGCAACCGACGACCCGAGCGTACTCGGCATCAAGCCTATCCCTAACCTACAGGAGAAGATTGACGCGATGATTGCCAAATACAAGAAAGAGACACTCGACATTGAGGATGTGGACTTCGAGGATGTAGACCTTGAGGAAGATGATTTGTTTGGAGAAGATGAAGACCCCAGAAAAGAAAGTTTACTTTAACAAGCCGCAGCGCCTGACGCAACTCATCGGCGCCCATACATCGGTCATCGTAGCCGGTCGACGAACGGGCAAAACGGACAGCATCGCCAGCCCGTTCGTACTGCGGAATATGCAGCGCATGCCCGGCTCGACTGGCGGCATTGTCGTCCCTACATTCAAGCACGGCCTCACCAACACCATCCCTGGGCTGCTGGCGGCGTGGAAGCGCTGGGGATATGAGAAAGACGTACACTATGTGATAGGTCGTCGACCGCCCAAAGGTTTTGCAAAGCCCATTACGGAGCCTGCCGACTATGAGCATGTAATATCATTCTATAACGGAGCCATCGCCGTCCTCATATCCCAAGACCGCCCAGGCTCATCGAACTCACTCACCCTGTCGTGGCTGCTTGTGGACGAGGCAAAGTTCATCGACTACAAGAAACTCAAGGAAGAAACATTGCCCGCCAATGGTGGCATCAAGAGTTATTTCGGCCGCCATTCCTATAACCACGCCGTAATGATTCTGTCGGATATGCCTCAAACGAAAAAAGGATCGTGGTTCCTCCATTACAAAGACCTGATGGATGAAGAACTAATCGAGACCATCAAGGCAACCGTCTACGAAATTTGGCGAGTGAAACAGCGAATAAGGACGATGAAGAAGGGGGGCACCCCCATCCCTGCTTACCTGAAGGGACATCTGCGCCGCCTCGACCGACAACTCAACCAAATGCGTTCGGTCGCTGTCTATTACAAGGAATACAGCAGCATCGAGAACCTGCAACTTCTCGGCGAGAACTACATCAAGCAGATGAAGCGCGACCTGACGCCCAAAACGTTCCAAACATCCATCCTCTGCCAACGCCTCGGCATTGCCAAG
>CAVEIP010000157.1:0-2066 GCA_963615935.1 [Ruminococcus] lactaris
GAATATGTGCGACCAAACGAGTAGAACACGCGATATGCGTCTTCCCATTCACCCTGCACTGTTGCGTAAGTGTAGGCATCCATCACATAGTAGTTGTTGAACAAGTTGTTGATGTTGCCACTGAGAGTAGCGCGAACGCCACCAATCTTGAAACTGTAACTTGCATTGAAGTCAAACTGGTTGCCCCAAGGAATTCTCCAAGGGTCTTTGACATCGATCTCTGAGTTGGCGATGAAGTTTGACGACGAAACTGAATAGTCGCTATAGTTGCGTGAGTTGAACACCCAGTCGAGCCCCAAACGGAAGCCGTCGAGCGGACGAACAGTAAATCCGAGCGAACCTGTTGTCTGTGCAGAGCCACCAACCTTGATGCCTTTCTGGTTAAGGATTGCATAAGCGTGGTCTTCACCCATGATGCCTTTGGTTGCTACCGTACCGCGAAGGTCGGCCAAAGGTTCGCCGTTTTGGTTATAGAAGTAACCCTTGGCGTTGCTGTCCCAAATGTAGTCACCGAGAGAAATCATACCCTCAAGTTCAAACCATTTTACAGGACGGTAGGTGAAGTTTGCCTCGATACCCATGTGGCGTGCGTCAACACCCTGCATATTGAGGGAGTAGCGGTCGCCTGCATGCTCGCCCGAAGTGATTTCGCCACCACGGGTTGTTGTTTTGTCTTTCCACTTGGTGTAGTATGCGTTGGCAGTGAATGAGAACACTGAGTTGTGGAAGCCATAGCCAAGCTCGTAAGAGATAATCTTCTCGTTTACGGCATCAGGGTTGGTGGCGTTGCTCTTGGCTGATGTCAAGAATGCGCCGCCTGAATAGAATGGTGCACGGCTAATGAAACCGAGGTTGAAGAACACGTTGTTGTAGCGGTTGATGTTGTAGTTACCGCCACCCTTGATTGTTCCGCCAAGGAAGTTCACCTTATCCGACTTCTCGTGAGCCTTGTCGTAGTTGAAGTGGTCAACACGCCAGTAGCCTGTGTTGCTCAACGATCCTGAAAGAACGAAGTTGAATTTCTTGTCGAGAATTGAATATTCGAGTTGGCCGAAAGCGCCTTCCTGGTGAGTGTGGCCAATCCAGTCGCGGTAAACGATGTCGCCCACACCGAGTTTCTCATAAGCCCAGTTAGGATCGGCAGCGGCAGCATTGTTGGCAGCCGACACACCGCTACGGCTTGAGTCGTCCATATAGTACTCACCGTCGTAGAGGTCTACGATTTTATTATTGTGACGACCTATGTAATAACGCACGTCGATACCGGCAGTCAACGAAAGTTTCTTCGGGAGAAGTTCGTTTTTATAGGTGGATACGAGTCCGTACCACTCGTGGTTGTTGTTGCTCTTCGACATAACCATGTTTGAACCAGTTGTGCTGGCTGCGTTCATCTCCTGAATCTTGTCGTATGCGAATGTACCATCGGCGTTGCGGAAAAGAGTGGTTAGGTAACCATTAGATGCGCCATACCAAGAAGAGTAACTAAGGCTGATGCCGTCGGCTGTAGTGCCACGGCCTTGACCTGAGTAGCCACCGCCTCGGGCAATCGACACATAGGCTACAGATGACAATGAAGACTTATGGTTGATTTGCCAAATGTGGTTCAACGAAATCTGTGGTTTGTGATAAGTGTTGGTGTTCGACGAGCGTACCTGTCCGTTTTTGTCGTAACCGAAAGTTGGGTTGTAGCGGTATCTGATTTTCTCGCCCATATATTGCTGTACATTCTGCCAGCCTTCGATGGTCAAACCGTCGGCAGAGCCGCGCTTGTTGTGGGTTTGAGGAGCACCGAACGCGGTCAACGACAACTGATGAGCATCGTTGATGCGCTTAGAGATATTGATGAAATAGTTGTAGCCTTTGAAGTCGGTGCCTTGCACATAACCGTCGCCTGAACGGTGAGAGAAGAGCGCTGTAACAGCCCAACCGTTTTTCATCATACCAGTAGAGAACGAGATTCCTTCTTGCATGAGGCCGTCGTTACCGATGCCATACCAAACAGAGCCACCCTTCTTTGCGTCGAGCGACTTGGTAAGAATATTGATTGTACCGCCGACAGATGGTGT
>CAVEIP010000157.1:2076-3038 GCA_963615935.1 [Ruminococcus] lactaris
AGACAGTTATTGCCCAGCCATTTTTCATAAGTCCGGTTGATACAGAGAACGATACTTTGTTGTAGCCGTCATTACCCATGCTGTAAGAAGCAGAGCCTCCCTGTTTTGCGTCGATGTTTTTGGTAACGATGTTGATTGTACCGCCGACCGAAGGAGTCGACACGATTGACGCGCCAAGACCGCGCTGAGTCTGCATCGACGAAGTGACATCGCTCAATCCAGCCCAGTTGCTCCAGTAAACGCCACCCCATTCCATGTCGTTGACAGGGACACCGTTGACCATCACAGCCACGTTGGCAGCCTGGAAACCACGCATATTGATTTTAGAGTCGCCGTAGCCACCACCTTCTTTAGTAGCCCACACGCCTGGTGTGGTTTTGAGGATTTCCGGAAATTCTTGGTTACCCAATTTCATGTCGATTGTACGGGCATTCACCTCAGAGATCGCCACTGGGGTTTCGCGAGTACGAGCAACTGACTGAGTCACCACAACGTCCTGAGGCATTTTTGCATCTGCTTCGAGGCGCACATCGCCAAGATTTTTGGCTGCTTTCTTTGTGACTGTCTTATAACCCACATAACGGATTTCCAAGTCGCCCTTGCCGTCTGGCAGTTTGATTTCGAAATTTCCGTCGATGTTGGTAACCGTTCCAATTTTTGTCCCGGGAACTGAGATAGTGGCGCCGATGACAGGTTCACCCTGTTCATCTACCACATGGCCACGGCAAACGCTCGGTGCAGCTGCCATAAGTTGCGATGCTGCGAGCAAGATTGCGGTAGCTAAGAGGAGTAATCTCTTCATGCTGTAGGGAATTAATTTATGTTAACTGTTAAAATTAAGTTCTTTTAAGAAAATTCAGTCTTTTGTCTTAGAAAACCTCTTCAATTTCTGCGCAAATTTACTACTTTTGAGCATCTTAAACAAATTTGTGACAACAAAAATTATCAATGTTATATAATTG
>CAVEIP010000158.1:0-3021 GCA_963615935.1 [Ruminococcus] lactaris
GAGCATCACCACGCCTATGGCAAGGATTTCTTCCTCGAAACAACAAAATACAATCCACATTCGCCATATAGCGCGTCGAAAGCATCGAGCGACCATTTCGTAAGAGCCTTTCACGACACCTATGGCATGCCGACAATAGTGACCAATTGTTCCAACAATTATGGACCATATCAATTTCCTGAGAAATTGATTCCACTGTTTATCAACAACATCCGTCACCGCAAGCCATTACCCGTCTATGGCAAGGGGGAAAACGTGCGCGATTGGCTCTATGTTGAAGACCATGCCCGCGCCATCGATTTGATTTTCCATAAAGGCAAAGTTGCTGACACCTACAACATCGGTGGCTTCAACGAATGGAAAAACATCGACATAGTGAAGGTGCTCATCAAAACCGTTGACAAACTGCTTGGCAATCCAGAAGGCGCTTCACTCGATTTAATCACCCATGTCACCGACCGCAAAGGCCACGACATGCGCTATGCCATCGACAGCCGCAAACTCCAACAAGAACTCGGATGGGAGCCAAGTCTTCAGTTTGAGGAAGGCATTGAGCGAACCGTCAGATGGTATCTTGACAACCAAGACTGGATGAACAACGTGACCACAGGCGCCTATCAACACTACTACGACGACATGTACGGCGACAGATAAAAAAACAAACAATAAGCGACCGCCACTTTTGGAATTTTATCCATCAGGTGGCGGTCGCTGTGTTTTTATATTTGCGCTATGCTTTATTCATCGGCAAGGGGATTCTTATTACTTACTGCAGCGTCGACAGTTGCGATGATTGCAAGGTTAACGATGTCGCGCACATTGGCATCAACCGAGATAAAGTGGATTGGTTTGTTCAAGCCAATCTGAATCGGGCCAATCACCTCGCACAACCCCATCTCAAGCATCATGCGATAGGCCGCAGACGAAGCGTTGAGGTTCGGGAAAATCAGCGTATTCACATCCTTACCATATAGGCGGCTGAACGGATAGTTCTTGTCGCGGATTTCGCGGTTCAAGGCATAGTTCACTTGCATCTCACCGTCGATACACAAGTCTGGATATTTCTCATGCAACACATTCACCGCTTCGTGCACGGCACGTGGCGACGCAGCGTTGTTTGAGCCAAAATTGCTGTATGAAATCATTGCCATAACTGGAGTCTGCGCAAAATATTCCACCGCATGGCGAGCCAATCGGGCGATATCCACCAATGTGTCGCAATCTTCAGTCTCGTTGATCATTGTGTCGGCAAGATAATACACACCACGCTTGGTGTTCATGATGTGCATCGTTGCGAAGTGTTTGTAGTCAGGACGGATGCCAACCACATTTTTAGCAATCGATGTAACCTCCGAGTTGTTTGAATATGTACCCGCGATAAATGCATCCGCATCCCCCATTTCAACCATCATCATACCGAAATAGTTGCGGTCAAACATCTTGTCCATTGTTTCCTTGCGGGTGAAGCCCTCGCGACCACGTTTCTCAGCCAATGCCGTTGCATAACGTTTGCGACGTTCAGCCTCACGGTCGTGGCGGAGATTGACAATTTCGATGCCATCGAGAGTCACGCCAAGTTTTTTGGCACGCTTCTCAATCATCTCCTCATTACCGAGCAAAATTGGGGAGCAAACACCTTCACGGCTTGCTTCAACGGCTGCGAGAAGCATATTGGTGGTGTTGCCCTCACCAAACACAACTCTGCGCTTGTTGCTCTTTGCCAAGTCGGAGAATCGGCGCATAAGTTTGCTGTCGGAGCCCATCAAGCGATTAAGTTTCTCGTTATATTGCTTCCAGTCGGTTATTTCCTTGCGGGCCACACCCGAAGCAATGGCAGCCTTTGCCACAGCAGGAGCAACCGTTGTAAGCAATCGAGGGTCAAGAGGCTTCGGCAAGATATACTGACGGCCAAAACCCACGCCATCCATATCGTAGGCAGCATTGACAACCGATGGAACTGGCAATTTTGCCAAGTCGGCGATTGCACGGACAGCCGCAAGTTTCATCTCCTCATTGATTGCGCGCGCACCGCAGTCGAGCGCGCCACGGAAGATATAAGGGAATCCCAACACGTTGTTAATCTGGTTAGGATAGTCGCTACGCCCTGTTGCGAAGATAATGTCAGGACGCGAAGCAACTGCCTTCGAGTATTCAATCTCGGGATCAGGATTTGCCAATGCAAATACAATTGGATTATCAGCCATCGACTGAAGCATCTCTGGTGTCACCACGTCTTTCACCGATAGACCAAGGAACACGTCTGCGCCGACCATTGCCTCAGCAAGAGTGTCGATGTCGCGGTCGGTGATAAATTGCTGTTTCTGTGCGTTGAGGTTTGTGCGCTTGCGGTTGATTACGCCACGGCTGTCGCACATCACGATGTTTTCACGACGCACACCGAGCGATATATACAAATTGGTACAAGACACAGCCGCAGCACCGGCTCCGTTAACTACGAGTTTAATGTCCTCAATCTTCTTGCCTTGCACCTCCAAAGCATTAAGCAAGCCAGCACCAGAGATGATAGCCGTTCCGTGTTGGTCATCGTGCATCACTGGGATGTCGCATTCAGCCTTAAGCGTCTGCTCAATTTCGAAGCATTCAGGAGCCTTGATGTCCTCAAGGTTAATGCCACCAAACGTAGGAGCAAGCGACTTTACAATTTCAATGAATTTTTTCGGGTCCTTTTCATCGACCTCAATGTCGAAGCAGTCAAGACCTGCAAATATTTTAAAAAGAAGAGCCTTGCCCTCCATCACTGGCTTACCCGCCTGCGCACCAATGTCGCCGAGGCCAAGCACAGCCGTTCCGTTGGAGATTACGGCTACAAGGTTACCCTTGTTTGTATATTCATATGCGTCCTGTGGATTTTTTTCAATCTCAAGGCAAGGATAAGCCACACCTGGCGAATAAGCCAGGGATAAATCTTTTTGCGACGAATACGGTTTCGTCGGGATAGTTTCAATTTTGCCTGGACGGTCACCTTTGTGATAGTCCAGCGCCATTTCTTTTGTTACATTT
>CAVEIP010000159.1:0-556 GCA_963615935.1 [Ruminococcus] lactaris
GCGAAATCATTGCACTGGGAAAACTATAGTTTTTGTGAATTACAGGGAGTCTGTCGATCGCGTCTATGAGCACCTTCATAAATTAGATTATCCCGTCGGGCTATATCATGGCGGATTGGAGCAAATTGATCGTGAAAAGGCGGTTGCGATGTTCAACAACAGTACGTTTCGGATTATGGTAACGACCGACCTCGGCGCTAGAGGCCTTGACATTGATTCTATCGAGAACGTTATACACTATCATTTACCTGTCACTAACGAAGTCTACACCCATCGCAATGGCCGTACAGCACGCGTTGATGCAACAGGCAAAGTTTTCGTCATTTTAGGGCCATCCGAGAAAACGCCTGACTATATGAAATTTGACGGAACAATTACAATTTCGACAGATGTTGCACCGATACCGCTAAAAAAACTTGAAACCATTTTCTTTTCTGCAGGGAAGAAGGAGAAAATTTCGAAAGGCGATGTAGTTGGCTTCCTAATTGCAAAAGGAGGACTCAATTCTTCTGAAATCGGTCAAATTGACATATTCGACCATTACGCACTTGTGGCC
>CAVEIP010000159.1:566-2982 GCA_963615935.1 [Ruminococcus] lactaris
CTTGTGGCCGTGCCAACTGCGAAAGCGAAAGAAACTATCAAAAAGATCTCGCAAGAAAAAATCAAGAACCAAAAGGTTAAGATCTCAATTGCCAGACAATAGCTCTTTATTGAAGTTCCCCCTTTCCCTCTCGAACAATTTGATATTCAGATGCCGTGCAATCTACAATGGTTGACGGCACTAGACCTCCGACTCCGTTGTCTATAATATAGTCGACAGAGTCGGCATAAGTTTCAGCCATCAAATCCGGATTTGTAGCATAGTCTTCATCTTCCGATTTTATTGTTGTCGACATAATCGGATTACCCAACATTTTGGCTAATATCGTAGCAATTTTGTTATCAGGGATTCTTATGCCAACTGTTTTACGTCCTTTAAACACCTTTGGCAACGATGATGAAGATGGAAATATAAATGTAAATGGGCCCGGTGTATTGTCTTTCAACAGCCGGAACTCATTGTTCCCAAATCGAGCATACTCAGCCGCCATCGAGATGTTCTCGCATACGATTGAAAGGAACTGTTTGTCGGGATTTATGCCTTTGAGTTTACAAATTTTTGAGATTGCATTATTGTTTAATGCGTCACAGCCAAAAGCATATAGCGTGTCTGTTGGGTAAATTATTATCTCTCCCGACTTCAATGCTTTTGCGACCACCGCAAGCGATTTTTCATCAATGTTGTCACCATAAATTTTACAGACCTTCATAGTATTTATTTTAGAAATATTTGATTTCAAAATTGTGTCCAGAAGCATACCTTTCGAGCAACGACACAGTCCAGTCTACAGCCGTTTCTAACGGCATCTCTTCAGCGAATGCATTTATCTGCACTTGTATGTTTTTGGTGTCCAATGTTAATTTGGTGCGCTCCTCATCGCTTGTCGGAGAGCCTATACCCCCCACTGAGTCACGATACAACGGCAATCCCTCCACGTTTAGCACGCCTCGTCCAATACCTTCAAAATGCTCATCTGCCTTACCAACACCAAGGCCAACCATGTCACCGACAATCTTATCCGCATCGAAACCACCAATAGAATATCCGCTACCCATCGACACCAAATTTATTAAGTCAACCAATGTGTTTATCCGATACACACCCAGCCCGCGCACTACACGACGGCACAAAGCCTCGCTCGACACGCGATAGCGGTTAGGATCCTTGCCACAATACTTATACAAGTTACGAGTGGCAACAATAGCCGGACGCTTATTTATCCATGAAAGTTCATAACTCTCACGTATCTTAGTTTCCATTTGTTCTATTTCTTGCCAAAGTTGTTCACTGGTTTCCGAATTTGACACATTGGCTCTAATCATCGCAATCCTTACAGTTGGACAAGCTTGCCTAATTATTTCTTCAATAGATATCTTCATCAGAGGAATATTTTTTAACTCTACTATCTGAATATTTTATCCCAACAAAATTAATAATATTCTATTTCCTAATCACTAATTAGTTCGTAATTTTGCATAATGGTGTTTCGGATATACATCAATCCGAGCATCTAAAAACAATTAAGACTTAAGAAATGAAAATAGGAATCATCGTTGCCATGGGGAAAGAACTAAATCTTCTCCTCCATCTTATTGAGAACAAATCAGAAAAAACTATTGACAATTATAAAATATATGCAGGCAATATCGGCGAGCATGAGATATTTGCAATGCAATGTGGCATAGGTAAAGTTAATGCTGCTATTGGCACATATGCTCTGATTAATTCTTTCACCCCAGACCTTGTAATCAACACTGGTGTTGCGGGAGGCGCTGACAAGGCTGTGTCGCAGATGGACATTGTAGTTTGCGAGCGTATTGCACACCACGACATTTGGTGCGGCCCTGGCACTGTCTACGGAGAAGCGGCTGGTTATCCTTTGTATTTCCAATCAGATGCTAATATCCTTGCAAAGATTCGCAAGTCTCAAATTGGTAAAAATCTCAAATATGGGCTTATTTGTTCAGGCGACAAGTTCATCTCTAAGGTAGAAGAGATTGAAACAATCAAAAGCAATTTTCCGGAAGCAATTGCTGTCGATATGGAATCTGCATCAATTGCACAAGTATGCAATCTAAAGAATGTGCCAGTTTTTGTTCTTAGAGTTATTAGCGACACTCCTGGACAAGAGGCTGACAATGCAAAACAATATGACAATTTTTGGGAAACAGCCCCTGAACACACATTCAAAGTTTTGTCAGACATTCTTGAACTAATATAATACAACTTTATGGAAAAGATTCCAAGTTTTACAATCAACCATTTGCTGCTCAAACGTGGAGTATACGTTTCCAGAAAAGACACAACTTCACGTGGAGACGTACTGACCACATTCGATGTACGAATGAAAGAACCCAACAACGAGCCTGCAGTTAGCCAATCAGCATTGCACACAATCGAGCATCTAGCAGCCACC
>CAVEIP010000160.1:0-2861 GCA_963615935.1 [Ruminococcus] lactaris
AGTCAAGGCAATAAACCGCCGTTTTTATCCAAAAGTCAAGGCAATAAACCGTCATTTCTATCCAAAAGTCAAGGCAATAACCTAGCCACAAGCCATCTTTTTTACCGAGATATCAAAGAATACAACCCATAAGTTGTATTTAGCGGATTTTTATTTTATCTTTGCATCATAAAGAAAAGATTTTATGGAGTTTGACCTCATAACAGAAAATGGACACCTTTGGGCCGTTAAATATAACAACTGCCTTGACAATGTCCTCGATTCCATATTCGAGCAATGGAACGACGTGGTATGGCTGCGCAATTTTTTCAAACAAAACATCGAGGATTTGGCATCCTACTTTAAAATTACCGATGTCAATCAAGCCATCTATGACACAATTGAAGACAGTGATCGCCTGCAATGTCTTACATCTCACCAGACGCAGACCTCGACAAAATTTTCCGTCCATTGGAAAATAGCCGCACATCTGAAATGATTTTAGGCAAAGAGAAAGCACGACTACGCAACAATCCACGCCATGCATCATGGTTAAGAATTTACGCAATCAAACTAGAACCAGGCATTTACATCATTACTGGTGGCGCAATTAAATTGACACGCACTATGCAAGAACGCGAGCACACTCTTGTTGAACTTGCAAGAATGGAGAAAGTGAGACGATTCTTGCTTGACAATAATATTGCCGACAAAGATTCCTTTACTGACTATCTTAACGAAATCATATAAAAAGGAGGTTTCTATGAGAAAAGCAACCGAAATAATTTCCAAACTGAAAGAATATCAGTCAACGACACCATCAAAATGGCGTGAGAATGCTGAATGGCGAATGCAAAACAAAGCATGGCTTCGCCACTCTCAGCACATTGCGATGATGATGCTCGACAAGATGGACGAATTGGGAATGACTCAAAAACAGTTGTCAGAACTTATGGGTTGTAGTCAACAATACGTTTCCAAGGTCTTAAAAGGGCAAGAAAACCTTTCTCTCGAAACCTTGGCAAAAATTGAACATTGCCTTCAAATCTCCATTCTGGGATAACTCTACGTTGACGCCTTTGTCAGCGGATTTCGCGGCGGCGCTTCACTTCCTCAACATCGCGCCAGATGTAGAGTTTGTCGCTCGGACGCACGCGTTCGTCAACCTTGATGCTGAACCGCTCGCCGCGCACTGTCTTCTCCACTGGCTTGAGGTCCACGCGGATTTCTTCCACAGTCATGATTATAGCACCCGTTGTAGGTCCGGAAATCACGATTTCGTCGCCCACATGCAACTCATCGTTCTCCATCTGAAACTCAGCCACATGGATATTTGAGAAATAGCGTATGCCCTTTGCCGCATACACCTTCACGCGCGTAGCCGACGATCCGTACTTCGAAGTCCATTCGCCTAGACGCTGGCCAAGATAGTAACCATTCCAGAAGCCACGGTTAAACACCTTGTTGAGGCGCTCGTCCCATGCTTTGACCATCTCCTCAGAGTAGGAGCCATCGCAACAGGCGTTGATCGCCTCGTTGTAGCACGACACCACGGTGCGCACATACTCTGCGCTGCGGGCGCGTCCCTCAATCTTAAACACCCTCACTCCTGCGTCAATCATCTTGTTCATGAAGTGAATGGTCTTCAAGTCCTTAGGCGACATGATGTATTTATTCTCGATGGCAAGACTGTCGCCCGTTTCGCGGTCGGTAACCTCGTAACTGCGACGGCAGATCTGCGTGCAGGCGCCGCGGTTGGCTGATGAATTCATCTCGTGCAGACTGAGATAGCACTTGCCCGACACAGCCATGCACAGCGCTCCGTGGCAGAACATCTCGATGCGCAGGCGCTCACCGTGAGGGCCGCGGATGTCGTCGCTTTGGATGGTGTCGTAGATGCCTGCCACCTGCGTCAGGTTGAGTTCACGGGCAAGCACAAGCACGTCGGCAAACTGCGCATAGAAGCGCGCAGCCTCACTGTTCGACACATTCACCTGCGTGGAGATGTGCACCTCCACATCGATGCTGCGCGCATAGAGGATTGTAGCCATGTCCGAAGCAATGATTGCCGAAATCTGCGCCTCCTTGGCGGCATTGACAATCTCGTGCATCAAGGCGATATCCTCGTCGTAAACAATCGTGTTGACCGTAAGGTAACTCTTCAACCCGTTGTCGGCGCAAATCTGCGCAATCTTGCGAAGGTCGTCGGTAGTGAAATTGTTGGCTGAGCGGGCACGCATGTTCAGCCCCTCAATGCCGAAGTAGATGGCATCGGCACCGCCCTGTATCGCCGCATAGAGCGACTCGTAGGAGCCCACCGGCGCCATTATCTCAAAGTCTTTTCTATTCATATCGTTGATTTCTACTGCAAAGATAGCACTTTTTACTCTCACATCCCCCTATCTTCCAATCCCAAGGGCAAAAACAGATAAACAGGCAAAAGAATGTCTTGTTTTTTACGTAGGAAACACGACTTTTTATTAACTTTGCAGTCGAACAAGTGAGGAATATATGGTTATAGCCAGACAAATAAAGGACAAATTGTCATCTACCCCAGCAGGAGTTGTATTGACCACAAAAGACTTTGGCGTGGAGATGCGGTATCAACCTGCACTCGCCAAAGCCCTAAGCCGTCTTGTGATTCAGGGCGAACTGCAAAAGATAGCAAAAGGGAAATACTACATCCCAAAGAAATCAGTTTTTGGGAAACTGAAACCTGCAGACTCCGAACTTATAAAGGATTTCCTAGAGCAGAACGGCAAAATTGTGGGCTACACAACAGGAGTCTCGGCTTTTGCTGCTATGGGACTGACGACTCAGATAAGTGCGTCAATCCTTATCGGCACAAACAAATATCGGAGACCAATCACAAGGAATGGCTT
>CAVEIP010000161.1:0-2852 GCA_963615935.1 [Ruminococcus] lactaris
GGAGGTTGTAGATAACTAACCAAATCAGAAACAACTAGATAGCAACATATCATCTCTTGCAACGGGCGGGCAATGTGCCGCTGTTGACGCTTGGAAAGGCTTAGCGCATCTTTTCAAGCCTATTAAATTGCGCTGAAAATCAACAAGAATATTAAAAAATTAAATACAACAAAAATGATTATTGTACAAGTTAAAGAAGGCGAGAACATCGAAAAGGCATTGAAGAAATTCAAAAGAAAATTTGAAAAGACTGGCGTAGTTAAAGAATTGCGTTCACGTCAGGCTTTTGAGAAACCATCTGTAGCAAACCGTAAGAAAATGATGAAAGCGGTTTACGTTCAGAAACTTCGCGCTGAAGAGGAATAAAATTCTGCCGAAAAACTTGCAAAACTGAAAGACATTGCCTAAATTCGTAGCGTGAAGGTTAAAAAACAAGCGCTATGAAGGAGCAAATTGAATCTTTCTTATATTATATGCGGTATGAACTGAATTATTCGGTTCATACCGTTTTGTCTTATAGGAAAGATCTCGAGCAGTTTGCTGAGTTTGCTTCTGCCGATGGCAAATGCGATCCTAAAGGGGTGACGCAGACAGTGATACGATCGTGGGTCTACGACCTTACCCAGCGTCGCGGCCTTGCTGTTCGCTCCGTGCGCCGCAAAATCCAGGCTTTGCGCGCCTTCTACAAATTCCTGCTGAAGCGTGGCGAGGTGACGGCAAGTCCGGTCGACGATATTCCGATGGCCAAACTGCCGAAGCGGCTGCCCGAGTTTGTGGGCGAAAGAAAGATGGACGAGGTGCTCGATGCGGATTTCGACCATCATGATTTCTCCGCGATGCGCAACCACCTGATGGTGGCGATGCTCTACGAAACGGGTATGCGCCGCGCCGAACTGATGTCGCTCAAGGATGCAGATATCGACACCGCCCACTGTGAACTCAAGGTGCACGGCAAGCGCAACAAGGACCGTGTGGTGCCGTTTTGCCAGGAGTTGCGTGGATTGATTGAGGAATACAGGCCGTTGAGGCAGCGGTTGGTTGTAGGCGACTCGGAAGAGTTTTTCCTTACCGACAAAGGTATGCCAGTCTACTCTAAACTGGTCTACAACGTGGTGAGCGAGGCACTGAGCGCAGTGACGAGCGGCAAGCGGTCGCCCCACACATTGCGCCACTCCTATGCCTCAGCGATGCTCAACCATGGAGCAGGAATCAACAGTGTAAAAGAATTGTTGGGACATGAGTCGCTTGCGGCAACGCAGGTCTACACTCATATCACATACAGTGAGATGAAACGTAATTATAAACATGCTCATCCAAGAGCCTTAAAAAAAGGAGGGTAAAATGGAAATCAGAATTAAAGCCATCCATTTCGATGCAACTGCAAAATTGGAAGAGTTCATCACCAAGAAGGCGCAGAAACTTGCGCGCCGTAATGAGTCAGTCGCAGTCTTCGACGCGACTTTGAAAGTTGTTAAACCAGAGACCGCAAAAAACAAGGAGGCCTCAATTAAATTGACAGTGCCAAATAGCGACGATTTGTTCGCTTCGAAGGTGGCCGACACCTTTGAGGAAGCCGTCGACCTCGCTATTGATGCGCTCGACCATCAACTTGTGAAACTCAAAGAACGGAAATAGATAATATCCTTTATTGTTAAACAAAAATGTGCGGGCTGCATTGTGATGATGCAGCCCGCATTTTTCGTGTTTGTGTTTAAGTGAATTTAGTCGCGGATGTAGACGGTGGTTGAGCCGTCGAGGGTCATTTGCAGGCGGTCGTCCTTTACAGTTACGTTGGTGAAGGTGTCGCGGCTGTGGCCTTTGACAGTTTCCTTGAGGCTCTGCTCAAGCATTTCCTGCGTCAGCCCGGTGGACGAAAGTCGTTCGAGGAGAGCCGTTTTCACCTCGTTGCTGTTCAGTTGGTCGGCATATTCGGTGATGTCGACAGAAACGTCGTCGGGACTCATGTGGGCAACTATCGAATTGCCGTCGTAGACGAGCGTCAGACTCTTGTCGCTGACCGTATATTTGCCTTTCATCTCCGCACCGAATGTTGCTGTGACAGGCACCGCAACGGCGTCGTAGGGCATAACGCCCGATATGCTCATCACCACACTCATCTCGAATGTGCTGTCGGCATTGAGCACAATCTGCTGGCCGTAGCCCGCCATTAGGTACTCGTCGATTTGCTCGGCGCTGCCCTCGGTGGTCCAACTGCCTATTATCTGTTCGGATAGTTTAGGTTGGGAAACCTCTTTCTTCTGTTCCTTCTTTGCCGATGCGCAAGCCACTGCCACAATGGCAATCACAGCGATGAGTAATGTGTTTGGGATTTTAAGCATATTGATGTTGTTAATGACGGCGTAAAGATAGTGAAAGACGAGGCGTTGTCCCAAAAATTTGGACATAAAAAAACCGGCTCACACCAGAGTCGGTACCTAACTATTTAATAACTATGAGAAATCAAAATAATGGCACTCACTGCCAAATTAAAATGTTGAGAGTCGTTGATTAGTTGACTCCGGCCACATAGCCCTTGCGTTGCATCAAAAGTGATGCGTTTGGATGAAAACTATGTGATGGGTTCACTTTAACTCTCGCTGAGTAATTAGTTGTTGTTTTCATAATAGTGTCCTTTCAAATTTTAAAATTATGGCCGCTCTCTTGCGCGCCTCTTACCTAAAACAATCTTTTTCTTTTTTCTGATGCAAAGGTAATACCAAAAATCTGTGTCGCCAAAGAAAAAGTGTTAAAAATATGTTTTAAAACATGTTTTTGCGACATCTTTTCTTGGTTCGGCGATTTTGTCAGCCGTATATGGCTGTTAACTATGCAGATAGCAACGCACCTCGCCG
>CAVEIP010000162.1:0-2806 GCA_963615935.1 [Ruminococcus] lactaris
CCCCAATGCTGTACCTTTAAGAAAATTCCTACGATCCATAATCAAATTTTATTAGTTTAGTTAGACTTATCAAAAATACCATGGGTGATTTTTCACCGAGACAATGCCGTTTGTATCGACTTGCCCATTGATGCGCGACATTGACAAATATTCATAATCCAAGAAGTTCTCATCATTTGGATTCATACTATTCACACGCACAAGCACAGAAGAGTGGATAAAGTGGCCTTCTCCCAAATACAATGCAACATGGGTTACCTTGCCTGATTTTGTGCCAATGAAAATCAAATCACCTGGTTCTGCGTCTGTTTGCCAGTTCTCACATTTTATCTTTTTGCCGACCAACGCTTGTTGAGAAGCGTCGCGTGGCAGAATAATACCGTTTGAGAAATAAGCTGTACTAACAAAGCCAGAACAATCAGCCATTTTTGCCGACATTCCGCCCCATAGGTATGGGCGTCCCATCATTTGCCGAGCATTATTGGCAATCTTTGTGAAATCGTATTTTTGGTTGACCCATTGGTCAAGCATTTCAACATCCTTCTTTAGGATATAGCCGATTCTACCATCGGGAGCCGACACTTTCACAAACTTCCCCTTCTCGCCTTTTTTCTCCAAAATATTTCCCAGCAACAAGTCTGAAACTATCTGCTGATTGTCGCCCTTCGGAGTCGCATATATTGATGATTCCAATTTCGTGACGACAATGCGTTCCGACTTCTTCCACGCGTCAATTTCCGCTTCAGTCATAAATTGCAACGAGCGACTTCTCACCCATCCAAGATATTTGTTTGGCGTCTGAACATACGACATACCGTCTTCTGATTTCAGCACTCGAACTGGTGTCCCCATAATTGCTTGAGTAATCAATTCTGATGCATTGTCGGCATCCTTTCGCAAGCAAGCAACTGAGATATTAACCACCGCCCATGGCTTTTGAATGGTATCACTCGGCAATACTGACACCTTATCGTCAAATTTAATATTGGCATTTCTCAGTCCTCTAAATATTGCATCTTTTGCAGCCCTACTGTCAACTTCTCCCGACACCACTTCTATGCCATTCTTTTGTTCAGAAGCTACTGTCCAAACTGCGACACGTGTGTCTGGAGCATATTGCGATTTCACGCCATTAAGGATTGATGTCACTTCGTTTGACTGTGCAAAACCGCACGGAATCGAATAGCCAGCCAACGCCAATGACATCATTAAGATTTTAAACTTCATTTCGCTGTTTCTGTTAGATTGTTTATATAAATGCAAATTTAGATTTTAATGTAAAATTTTCAAAGTATTTTTAATTTAAATTTCATTGTATTTCCCTAAAAGCAATCGGCCAAACACCTAGTAGCCGTTAGACTTACTCATAGCCCCGTTAGCTGTATCTCTATCATCAACTATCATTTTTAAGGCAGATTTCTAATTATTTCGTTATTTTCACAATATCTATTTCCTAAAAATTTATACCTTTGTACGATTTTGAATTCAAGACATTATTATTATTCAATGCTTGCATTCACTTATTGTTGCAATATTTTTAAGATTTAATAAGCATGAAAGCTAAACCAGATTTAAGTTTTTGGAAACTGTGGAACATCAGTTTCGGATTTTTTGGCGTTCAGATTGCTTACGCTTTGCAGAGCGCAAACATCAGCCGCATCTTTTCCACCTTGGGCGCAGACCCACATAGTCTAAGTTATTTTTGGATACTGCCGCCTCTTATGGGTATCATCATCCAACCAATTGTCGGCATTGCCAGCGACAAAACGTGGTGTCGCTTTGGCCGACGCATCCCCTATCTCTTTATCGGAGCATTAGTGGCTGTACTTGTCATGATTATGTTGCCTAATGCCGGAAGTTTCGGCATGGCGGTCTCTGCTGCCATGGTGTTCGGACTGATTGCCTTAATGTTCCTCGACACATCGATCAACATGGCTATGCAGCCGTTCAAAATGCTTGTCGGCGACATGGTCAACGAGAAGCAGAAAGGTTTGGCATACTCCATTCAGAGTTTCCTCTGCAATGCCGGTAGTTTGGTGGGTTACATCTTCCCTATCCTACTTACATACTTAGGCATCAGTAATATCGCTCCTAATGGCGTAATTCCAGACTCTGTCATCTATTCATTCTATACAGGTGCCGCTATTCTCATTCTTTGCGTAATCTACACAAGCGTCAAGGTGAAAGAGATGCCGCCGAAAGAATATGCTGAATACCACGGCATAGTAACCAATGACGGCGAAAAAGAAAAAGTCAACATTTTCAAACTTCTTGTCAAGGCTCCATCTGCTTTTTGGACAGTTGGTCTTGTTCAGTTCTTCTGCTGGGCTGCGTTCATGCTTATGTGGACATACACCAACGGCTCTTTAGCGATGAATGTATTCGACACTCCTATCATTGAAAAAGCTGGCAAATTTGTCCTCGACACCACATCAGAGCAATATCAGGCAGCATCAAACTGGGTCGGCGTAGTGTTCGCCGTGCAGGCAATCGGCTCCGTACTTTGGGCTATGGCTATACCATTTATCAAGAACCGCAAAGCCGCTTACATCATCAGTTTGCTTTTAGGTGCAATCGGATTCATCTCAATCTATTTCGTACATAACCAATACGTGCTTTTCGCATCGTTTGCGCTTATCGGCTGTGCATGGGCAGCAATGCTTGCGCTTCCGTTCACAATCCTCACCAATGCCCTCTCAGGAGGCCATATGGGAACATACTTAGGACTCTTCAATGGAACCATATGCGTGCCACAGATTGTCGCAGCAGCACTTGGTGGAACTATCCTCTCTTTGTTCCCCCACAC
>CAVEIP010000163.1:0-2259 GCA_963615935.1 [Ruminococcus] lactaris
CGCCCGCAGATATAATGTCGGGAAGGTGCTGATTGCCGCATTTATTCTGATGACGTCGTTTGAAGTGCATAGGGCTGCAATGACTTGCCGCGTGGATATGGTGCTGACTGCATTCATGGTGGGCGGATTTATGGCTCTGTATCGTTGGGGCGAGTACAATTGGAAAGGAATTCCGTGGCTTGCGTCTTTGCTTATTTCTGGAGCAATCCTAACAAAAGGCCCTATTGGCGCGATTCTTCCGTGTGCGGTAATGGTTGTGCAGATGGTAATGCGCAAGCAACGCGTTGGCAGCGTTTTGTTGGCGGTAGTGAAAGTGGCTGTGTTGTCGTCTGTTTTGCCGTTGTGCTGGTATGTGGCTGCATATAATGTGGGTGGCGACAAGTTCTTGCAATTAATGATGGAAGAGAATTTCGGCCGCTTCCTTGGAAAGATGTCCTATGAAAGTCATGAAAATGGACCATTATACTATATCCCTATTCTTTTGGCAGGACTTTTGCCTTGGACACTGCTTCTTGTGTTTGGGCTGACCTTGGTTCGGTGGAGAAATTTGTGGCAAAACAAAATGCGAGGCTGGTGGCTGCGATTCCGTTCAATGGATCCCATTCAGCAATGGTCGGCCATAGTGGCGATAGTCGTTTTTGTGTTTTATGAAATCCCCAAGAGCAAGAGGAGTGTTTACTTGTTGCCAATGTATCCATTTTTGAGCATTCTGATTGCCGACTACTTGGTGTGGCTTCTTTCTGAACATCGTCGTGTGTTGAAAGTCTATGCATGGGTTATCTCGAGCATAGGACTGGTGTTTAGCATCTTATTGATTGTTTTACATGAAATCAGTCTCGAGGGTGTGGGATTTTTAGGCCATCGGGTAATCTATCAATTGGCGGAGTTGCAGAAGATGCCAATGGGATTGGCTTATATTTTGGCATCATCGTTTCCGATAATTGTTATTGTTGCAATCTGGTATTTTCGCAAACGCATCAACGTACCGCTGTTCCTTTCTTTCGGTGTGTGGATGGCTTGCTGCATGACACTTGACGGTGTGCTTAATCCTGCCATCAAAAACAGTGTGCCCGACTATGCATTTGCACAGGCTGTTAAGGCTTATCAGCCAGATGGCAAAGTTGCATTCTTCCATATTGACCGAGAAGAGCCTGCCTATGTGGTAGACTATTATCTAGGCGACAATGTAATCCCTTGTGAGTCGCCTAAACAACTTCCGGCAAATGGCTACATAATGCTCCGTGAAAGCAATAAGGAAATCTTTGAGCAGGGAATGTCGGAGTTCAAACTTCATCAAGTGCTGATTACCGACAATAAATATACATCGTTCAAGGGCAATCTGCTCCTCTACAAGTTTGAGAAGAAATAAACAATGAAGACAATAATAGTAATTCCCATATATCGCCACGTTGAAGGCACAGAACGTGTGTCGCTTGACCAATGCATGCGTGTGTTGGGCAACCACGAAATTGTTGCCATCCATCCGCAACGTCTTGACATTAGTGAAGACCTGCGCTCGTATCCGTCTATTCGACGAATGGCATTGCGCAATGATTGGTTTGATGGCGTTGCTGGATACAACAGAATGATGCTCAGCACGGAGTTCTACAAGATGTTCGCCGAATATGACTATATGCTGATTTATCAACTTGACGCATATGTGTTTAGTGACCAACTTGACCATTGGGCAAGTTTGGGCTATGACTATATCGGTGCACCATGGATAATGTCGACCAATTTCTTGCAACAAACATTTGGCATGGCCGTCAGATGGTTGCGGCGGACCATTAGTCCGATAAAATGGGGCGAACATGTCCACCACTGCCATTTCTCCGACAAGGTGGGTAATGGAGGCTTTTGCTTGCGGATGATATCCAAGATGATTGAAATGACAGAGAAGTATGCTCCGCAGATTGCCGAGTTGAAATTTGGAGTCCGTGGCGCACAAGAGGATGTGTTTTTTGCAATTGTCGCAGGCCGCTATGCCAAACTGAAAACGCCCAAACGCAAGGAGGCAATAGCATTCTCATGGGAGGACAAACTCGACTGGTGCCGAAAGCAACTCAAGCATCTGCCTTTTGGCTGTCACGCCTGGCAAACAGACAAGCACATCGACTTTTGGCGACAATATATCGTTGATACAGACTCAAACGAGGCGAAATAATGCCAAAAAGGCAAATGCTTGCGTATTGTCATAAAAAAATACTAACTTTGAATAATAACTCGAAAACAACCTATGTATATATGAAAAAACAATTC
>CAVEIP010000163.1:2325-2796 GCA_963615935.1 [Ruminococcus] lactaris
AATTCAGCCGTCCTGCCCGAGCAAAATTGGAAACAGCCCATCCTGTGACTGGGGTAGACAAAGTGCAGGCAGGCACAGGTCTTGAAAAGGCATACAAGGGTGAGGGTGTTATCGTTTCACTATGTGACCAAGGTTTGGACCCAAACCATATAAATTTTAGAAAGGCTGGCACAACGGAATCGCGTGTAAAAAGACTGTGGTCTATCTCAAACGGAAAAGCCACAGCCTATACCACTGCCTCCCAGATTTCTGGCTATAGCACAGACGATAAGAGTGAAACCCACGGAACGCATGTCTCGGGTATTATGACTGGAAGTTATACCGATGCGACAATCAAGTCGATAGGTGTGGCTCCTGAGGCCGATATTGCAATGGTTGCGCTGAAAACAGCAAGCGATGCCGACATCTGCCTCGGTATCGAAAATCTCATCGATTATGCCAAGCAAGAAGGTAAACCATTGGTTGTTAACA
>CAVEIP010000164.1:0-2722 GCA_963615935.1 [Ruminococcus] lactaris
CAGCAATGCAAGAATCGTTGTTAAAGCCAACGTTTTGGAAGCCGACTGTTCGCTTTCAAACTGACCGCCATAGTTTATATAATATCCTTCTGGGAGTTTCACCGATGATGCAATCTTTGCTTTAATTGCATCTACAGCGCCAACCAAATCACGGCCCTCCACATTAGCAGAAATCACAATTCTCCGCCGCGCATTTTCGCGGTTAATCGAGTTGACCGTAGACGATGACCTCACCTCGGCGACCGAAGACAATGGAATTTTCCCCTTGGGTGTATCTATCATTAAGTCCTCAATCTCCGACATTTTGCTATGCTTGTCGTCAGCGACCTTCAATCGCAAATCATACGGCACACCATCCTCATAGACATTTGATACTACAACCCCAGATGTGCAGACATCTACAAACTGCTTAAATTCTGGCATCGTAATGCCATACTCTGCCATCAATGTGCGATTAGGGATAATCAATACTTCTGGTCGCTGAATTTGCTGTTCAACATTTACATCGACAATACCCTCAACCTCTCCTATCTCCGACTTAATCTTTGTGGCAAGATTGTGCAACGTAGACAAATCATCGCCGAAAATTTTAATGGCTATTTGGGCTTCAGTTCCCGATAGCATTGCATCAATTCTATGGGATATCGGTTGTCCGATTTCAATATTGACACCGGGTATATCCGACAATCGTTTTCTAATGTCAGCAGCGAGTTCCGCTCTTGAGCGATTTTTAAGTTCATACGGTGCTTCTATCTCCGACGCATTACTTCCGCGCGAATGCTCGTCAAGTTCGGCACGGCCAGTTTTACGGGCAATCGTCTTAATCTCAGGAACAGTCAATAATATCTTGTCTACTTCTTCACCTATCTTATTCGACTCTTCCAACGAAATGCCAGGCAATGCTGTTACATTTATTGTAAATGAGCCCTCATTGAAAGGAGGAAGAAACCCTCGCCCCAATGTGAAGAACAAACCTAATGCAACAATAAATATTGCCGTTATCGTCACAAGAATTGATTTTTGATGACTAAAACTGCTCCTCAGTAAGCGCTGATATAAAGCCTTCAATTTTCTCGACACAAACGACTCTTTTTCTGCTTTAAGCAAATGCTTGTCTTTCGACAACAATAAATTGCACATCACAGGAGTCAATGTCAAGGCAACTATCGTAGATGCCGCCAAAGATACTATAAATGCAATGCCAAGAGGAATGAGCAATCGTCCCTCCATCCCTGTCAAGAAAAACAGAGGCAAGAAACTGGCCACAATAATCAATGTCGAGTTGAGGATTGGCATTCTTACCTCGGATGACGCATTGAAGATAATATCCTTCGTTTTCAGCCGATCGTCCTTTGGCTTTTTGCTGTTCTCCCGAAGTTTGCGATACACATTCTCGACATCAACTATTGCATCATCGACCAAGGACCCTATCGCAATGGCAATGCCTCCCAACGACATCGTGTTGATCGACAAGTTGAGCAGATGCAGTATTATCAACGTTATTATTACTGATATAGGCAATGCTATTACAGATATGATAGTTGCACGATAATCCATCAAGAACAAGAACAATATAACAACGACAAACAATGCACCCTCCACCAAAGCGCCCTTGATGTTGTCTATTGCATTGTCGATAAAATCGCTTTGCCTGAAAATGTCAGTAGAAACGACTACGTCATTGGGGAGATTTTTCTTCATATTACCCAACGACTCTTCTATATCAGCAATTAATGATGTGGTATTTACATCATTTTGTTTTGACACTGTTATAAGAACCGCAGGAATACCCTTTTCTGTGGCTAATCCTAATTTGGGATAAACACTGCCAATTTTCACTTCTGCGATATCTGAAAGACGGACAAAGTTGTCGTTCGTTGTTCGAACCGCCACCATTTCAAGTTTTTCGGCATCCGAGGTGTTTATCAATCCCTTGACAAGATATTCATTCCCATACTCGTGAAGGATACTACCGTTTGTGTTGTCGTTAAACTGATTTGTAGCCGCTATCACATCGTCCATTGAAACCGAGAGCGCTCGCATCCGTTCGGGATTAAGCAACACTTGATACTCTTTAACATCGCCACCCATTACCGTAATCTGAGCAACCCCAGACAAGGACAGCAACTGGGGACGAATCGAACGGTCTGCTAAGGTGCGTAGTTCCATCGGTGATGTCTCTTTTGCGGTAAGGCCTATAATCAGCACCTCTCCCATTATTGACGTTTGAGGGGCCATTACTGGGCTATTGACATTAGGCGGCAATGATTCTGCCACTGTCGACAATTTTTCCGAAACAATCTGTCGGTCGAGATAGATGTCGGTGCCCCAATCAAATTCAATATTGACAACCGACAGTCCGGTGTCGGAAGTAGAGCGAACACGACGCACGCCAGTCGCGCCATTGACTGCTGTTTCTATTGGATAAGATACTAGTTTTTCAACTTCCTCAGGAGCCAGTCCGGGGGCTTCGGTCATAACAGTCACCGTTGGTGCATTCAAATCGGGGAAAACATCCACAGTCGTATGCGCCACGACAAATAATCCACAAAGCGTGATTATGGCAAAAATGCACACAATCAAATAACGGTTATTCAAAGAAAACCGAATAATTCTATTCAACATAACCGTATGATTTAATGATGATGATGTCCTTCTGGAACGACACCGCTATTGGCAGCCAATTTCACATAGATTGTTCCATCGGTAACGACTTCTTCTC
>CAVEIP010000165.1:0-2638 GCA_963615935.1 [Ruminococcus] lactaris
GAGCAATGAAGCAGATGTCGCCATTCTACCCCCACGGACGAATTCCTGTGCCGGGGATGGCTGGCTCGTTTTCGGCCTCGGTTGAAGGTATTTGGCAAGGCTTGAAGACATTTGAAGGAGAGGGGATAGACCGCACAAGTTTTGCCAACAAGACAATGCTCAACCTAAAGCGTACATGTCGCACGCATGGTCGCTGTTTGGGACATATGTACAATGGCGAGTTGATAGATTATATTGATGCTCGTAAGAAAATCTACATCCCATCATATTACTATATGCTTGAGCATTATTGCGTAAAGAGCATCGAAGCCATCAGAAGGTTGTCGGCAGAACGTACTGTCGTTCTTCTTGACTATGATACCAACGAAGATATTGATGATCCTTCTAAACCGATGTCGCATGCAGGACTGATAAAAAGATATGTGACGGAACGCTAAATTGACGATTAATACTATGACAATGAACAAGAAAATCAAAATTCAAGCAATCAAGTTTGAAATGGTTAATGGTAAGAAGACTGGTAAGTCGTTCTCTTTCGAGATGGATCCGAAAGAGATGGCAAAGTACAAGACCGAGGCCACCGTACGAAAGAAAATTGAGGAGTATGTGTCAAAGAGTGGCGTGTTCAAGCGCTCGGAGCTAGGCGAATTAAAATACAGTATGAAGGATTTTCTCGAGGCATGGAAGAAAATGATTCCAATGGTGGAAGCTGAGAAACTAGCAATGTTAGAGAAATCGTCAAACAATCCGAAGTCGCGCGTCACACCAAATCTCATCACTCGATTAGCTCCTGGCGAGATTTTCGTATTTGGAAGCAATGCGCTTGGCCATCACGCTGGCGGTGCTGCCAAGATTGCTTTTGAAAAGTTTGGCGCCGTATGGGGACAGGGACATGGATTGCAAGGTATGTCATATGCCATTGATTCCATGAGTGGAGAGAATGCACTGAAGAAAGATGTCGCCGATTTCATCGTATTTGCAGAGCAGCATCCCGACAAAACGTTTTTTGTAACACCAATTGGTTGCGGAATAGCAGGTATGCATCCCTCAGAAGTCGCTCCAATGTTCAAGAATTGCAACGCATTGACAAACGTCTGCCTTCCAACAACATTTTGGGATATCATTGGATGGCCAGAAATTCAGCAATGTGCCTATAATCTGCAACGTTTTGTTGATGCGCAAGACATCGCTTATGCGCAGGCTCTCAGTGAGCTTAAAAATGGCTGTAAGCGCAGCCATTGGATATGGTATATCTTCCCCCGACAAAAAGGTCTTGGACATAGTTACAATTCTCAGTTTTATGGTCTTGATGGAGAAGCCGAAGCACGTGCCTATCTCGAACATCCAATATTGGGCGAACGCCTTCGCGAATGTAGTAGGGCGCTCTTGCTACTTAAAGGTGAAGACATCGAAAAAATTATGGGTAGCAGCATCGACGTAGTGAAACTCAACACAAGCATGAACCTATTCAACCGCGTGTCGCCTTGCGACGTCTTTGCTGAGGTAATTGCCGAATTTTTCTAAAGGCATAATGCCGAGACCCAGCCAGCCACAATTGAGTCGGGTACTGAGTTAGTAATACTCAACGAGGACGGCACTGAGAGTCCTGCGATTGTCACTTCCCGTGGTCACTACGAGAATGGCGAATACGTTGCAGACGGCAATGGTGACATCATCGAGTATGTTGCTGATGGGAGACCTCACTACGAAACGGAAGAAGACTTGCGTAGCAAGGCTGATGTCGTAGCGGAAGAAAAGGTTGAAACACCTACTGAGGAGAAACCAACCGAGCAAGTTGAGCAATCAACCGAGCCGAAGACGGAGAATGCCGAAGAGGGTGCGGTTGAGAAACCGATCGTGCAAGATGAAAAGGTCGAAGCACCTACGGAAACCAAGACCGAAGAACGAGTCGAAACACCAACCGAACAAGCACCAGTTGAGCAGAAGCCAGTAGAGGAGCAGAAGCAATCTGCTCTTGAGCGCATACCGAAGAACGAGAAAGGCGAGCCTGTCTACGAGCAGACCGATGCCGACACCGCTTGGGATGCCATAGTGGAGCAGACCGATGGCGATGTGCAGATGGCTAAGGATGTCGCTGACTCGATGGTTGCCGACAAGCAGGATGCGCTGAAGCAAGCGGAAAAGGCGAAGCCTAAGAAAGGCGTTACCCCGGCTGAGAAGATTGCCGCCGCAAAGCAACGCCAGCAGAACATCAACAATGCCAAAGCCGAACTTGAGCATTGGCAGAACATTGCCGCTACGCAGGAGCGCAGAGCGCAAGCAGCGGCAGAAGAGAAGGTGCGTGCCGAACAACAACGCATAGCAGAGGAAGAGCAACGCCGTCAAGAAATCGAAGCGCAGAAAGCCGAGCAGTCACGACTCGCTGAAGAGCGGCGCAAGGCTGAGGCTGAAAAAGCCAACACCGAAGCAATCGAGCAAACCGAAAAAGGATCCAAAGAAGACTCTGCTCCGATAGAGCAAAAAGAAAAGGCATCAAAGGAAACCGTGTCGCCGCTTTCAAAAGAAAACGTTAAGGACTCAGTCGTTTCCGATGATGCCAAGACTAAGGTACAACAAAAACCTGAAAGTGTTTTCGACATGGCCGACAAAGTCGCTGCTGAATATGAGCAGAAGCAGA
>CAVEIP010000166.1:0-2616 GCA_963615935.1 [Ruminococcus] lactaris
GCCATCTTTCAAGCGCCTACTCGGCGACGGCAGCGACTTCGGCGTAAGGTTTGAATATGCAGAACAGCCATCGCCCGATGGGTTGGCACAGGCATTTATCATCGGAGACAAGTTTATCGGCGATGATTCTGTATGCCTCGTGCTTGGCGACAACATCTTCCAAGGCTCTGGCTTCACGTCCGTATTGGCTGAAGCTGTGAAGAATGTCGATACAGACGGTAATGCCACAGTGTTTGGCTATTGGGTCGACGACCCCGAGCGTTATGGCGTAGCCGAATTTGACAGCAATGGCAACTGCCTCTCAATTGAGGAAAAGCCTCAAAATCCGAAATCGAACTATGCCATCGTTGGGCTCTATTTCTACCCCAATGAAGTGGTAAAAATTGCAAAAAGCATAAAGCCATCGGCCCGAGGTGAACTCGAGATCACATCAGTTAATCAGGCATTCCTCGACAACGGGCATCTAAAAGTCAAGACTCTTGAACGCGGCTTTGCCTGGCTCGACACAGGCACACACGATTCGCTCGCCGATGCCTCAATCTTTGTGGAAGTAATTGAAAAACGGCAGGGCTTGAAAATTGCCTGTCTAGAAGGAATAGCATTGCGCAAAGGCTGGATCACAGCCGAGAAGATGCGACAGTTGGCGCAGCCGATGATCAAGAACCAATATGGTCAATATCTACTTAAAGTAATCAAAGAATTAGGATTAGAATAAATGAACGTAATCACTACCGATATAGAAGGCGTGGTAATTATCGAACCGCGCATTTTCACCGACGACCGCGGATATTTCTTTGAATCATTTTCCGAGCGCGATTTCAACAGCCAAGTGCGCACAGTGAGATTTGTGCAGGACAATGAGAGCCGGTCGTCCTACGGAGTGCTCCGCGGACTACATTTTCAAAAGCCACCGTTTGCACAGTCGAAACTTGTCCGCGTGGTGAAAGGTGCAGTACTTGATGTTGCCGTCGACATCCGCAAGGGTTCGCCAACTTTCGGCAAACACGTAGCAGTGGAACTGACGGCCGAAAACCATCGCCAATTCTTTATTCCTCGCGGCTTTGCACATGGCTTCAGCGTACTTACTGATGATGTTGTCTTTCAATACAAATGCGACAATTTCTACGCACCGCAAAGCGAAGGCGCCATTGCATGGAACGATTCCGCATTGGGGATAAATTGGCAAATTCCTGCCGATAAGATAATTCTATCCGCCAAGGATAAATGCCATCCACTACTCAAGGATGCAGAATGGCTATTTGACTACAACGAAAATCTCTACGAAGAATGAATATACTCGTAACTGGTGCCAACGGACAACTTGGCAATGAAATGCGTCGTGTGGCGGAATCGAGTAAACATGATTTCGTCTTTACCGATGTGGCAGAACTCGACATCACCGACCTTGATGCCGTCTGCGCCAAAGTGAAGCAGATGAATGCCGACGTAATCATCAATTGCGCTGCCTACACCAACGTAGACAAAGCAGAAGACGATTCAGCACGCGCCGATATGATTAACAATCAGGCATCAAACAATCTTGCAACTGCGGCAAAACAAGCCCATGCCACACTGATTCACGTGTCGACCGACTATGTGTTTGACGGCACATCGTCGATTCCCTACGTTGAGACCGACGACACTTGTCCAACTGGTGTTTATGGCAAAACCAAACTCGCTGGAGAGGAAGCAATTGTAGCCACTGGATGCAAGTCGATAATCATCCGCACAGCATGGTTATATTCCCGCTGGGGCAACAATTTTGTCAAGACTATGCGACGGCTCACCGCCGAGCGCGATGAACTCAATGTGGTGTTTGACCAAGTAGGCTCGCCAACATTTGCGGGAGATCTTGCAGATGCCATCGGGCATATCGTGGAAAGCGGACAAATAGACAAAGTAGGCTTGTACCATTTCTCCAACGAGGGCGTATGCTCATGGTACGATTTCACAGTAGCAATAGCAGGAGCCAGCGGCAACAAGTGCAGCATCCACCCTATTCACTCCTACGAATATCCGAGCAAGGTTGAACGCCCACACTATTCCGTGCTCGACAAGACGAAATTTCGCAAGACATTCGGGTATGCCATACCCTATTGGCATAAGTCGCTTCTAAAATGCATTAAACAATTGGACACTGACAATGAGTAATTTCAAACGCAACATAATAGTTACTGGTGGCGCTGGATTTATTGGGTCACACGTGGTACGTCTTTTTGTGAACAAACACCCAGATTACCGCATCATCAATCTCGACAAACTCACTTACGCAGGCAATTTGGCAAACCTTAAAGATGTTGAAGGCAAACCAAACTATGTATTTGTAAAAGCCGACATCTGCGATTTCCCAACCATCCAGAAGGTGCTCGACGACTACAATGTTGACGGGATTATTCATCTTGCGGCAGAGAGCCATGTCGACCGGTCAATCAAAGACCCATTCTCGTTTGCGCAAACCAACGTGATGGGCACACTGTCGCTACTTCAAGCAGCGAAACTCTACTGGGAAAGTCGTCCCGAAGGCTATGATGGCAAATTGTTTTACCACATCTCCACCGACGAAGTGTATGGTGCGCTCGAAATCACAGATGCTCAAGGCGTTGAGTCGCCATTCAC
>CAVEIP010000167.1:0-1104 GCA_963615935.1 [Ruminococcus] lactaris
TCAAAGCGTTGATAATTCTGGTTCTGTAGGCAGTCTCTGTGTAGAACACACCATCCTTACGGAAGAGGTCTTCGTTTTTCCAAGTTGCGCCATCGTCGGTAGAAACCTCAAGGTGTGCGGCAATAAGCATTGTAGTTACATTGGCATATTGCTCAGCAAGACCTTTTTGTGCGGCTGGGGCCACTGTGTTAGCGTGGATGTAGCCTGCGTGGTAGCCTGCGGCTGCCTCATTCCAAGAGAAATACTCAAGGTTGTTGTAAGTACCTACCTGATTTGCCTTAGTCTTGTTGAAATCGTATTTATCATCGGCTGCAGCGTCATAGTTTTCGTCCTTCGACCAGAAGCAACGGTATTCTGCTGCTGAGTTCCAACCAGTGAAAGGCGCTGTTGTGAGCCATGAGTTGTCAACGTTCTTTACAAGGTAGCCAGACTCGTTGATAGCATTCTCGTGCCAACCGTCAACAACGACGCGGGTTTTTACCTTTGCATTGTCAACGTAAACGTCCTCAGAAGTGATGTTGAACACGTATTTGCCACCCTCTACAGTTACCGTAGCAGCAGGCACCATGCTCAACTTAGCCACTGTGCGCTCTACGTAAATGTCGACAGGGTTTGCAAGAGCCGCTGTTTCCGACTCGCAGATGTTAGCGGCAGTGATAGGTGTTGCATTTACCACCTTAGTGCCGTCTGAATAAACTGAGTTAGTCAAGATAAGGTCACCCTTTGCTGGAGTTTCTGAAACTGCAACGTTTTCAACAGTTGCAAGCACTTCTGCAAGAGTTTTGTCCTTAAGAGAAGCAACGTCGGCATAGTTAAGCACTGCAAGCACCTGTGTAGGTTTTACCTTTGTAGGACCGAGCACGATTGTTGCGTTCGATTTCTTCTCTACGCTGTTGCCAGCAGTAGCGGTTTCGGTAAGATCGAGGAAGCCTGTTCCTGTATTGTCAATCATTGTACCCGAAGTCAGGTAGTTACCTGTTGCATCGTAGAACAAGAAGATAGAGTTTGCAAGTTTCACTGAACTTTCAGCCTCTGAACCATAGACATAGCCACCATCGGTAGCGGCACGTGAACCAGTACTTGCCATGCCAAGGCTGATTGACA
>CAVEIP010000167.1:1114-2615 GCA_963615935.1 [Ruminococcus] lactaris
ATTGATTTCCCTCAGGATTTTGACCGTTGTTTTCTGGCTCGTTGCTTGAGCAGGCTGCAAAAGCGAGAGCAAAAACACCAACAGCAATTGATTTTAAAATTTTCATAAGTGTTGTTTAACTTTGGATTAAATATTTTTGATTACATTCTTTTCTTCAATTCCTCGAGATTGGCTTGTGCCTCAGGAAGGCTGGCGGCTGCCTCAAAATGCTTGAGTGCCGACTGCTTGTCGCCCTTGCGTGCGGCAAGCACACCGCGGGCGTTCTCGGCTTCTGCACTGTTGCCAGCATTCTTCAGGAACGACTCTGCACTCTGGAGGTCGCCGCGCAAGAGCGATGCGCAAGCGGCATTAGTGTTGGCGAGTTCGCTGTCGGGATACATCCTTACGGCTACGTCAAACACTTGGCAGAAGTCCTCACTACCCTTTTCGTA
Organism: [Ruminococcus] lactaris; assembly: GCA_963615935.1. Lineage (GTDB taxonomy): Bacteria > Bacteroidota > Bacteroidia > Bacteroidales > Muribaculaceae > Limisoma. Next base: position 1,546 of record CAVEIP010000167.1, read on the forward strand.
GCAGTTTGCCACGTGGTACATCTCGTTGAGCGATAAGTTTTGCGGACGCTCTTTGATGATTCGCTTCGCTTCCTCTACACTAAACTGGCGGATGTTGTAGGTCACCTTATAGTCTGTACGACGGAGCGAGGGATAGAGGCTGTTCTTGATATTGCTCAAGTAGTAGTCCTTGTATTTGCTTGCCAAGGCTTCGTCTTTTTGGTCTGGTGTCAACTTGTTGTTGTTAACGATGTCGGCAAAGCCTGCAGGGAGGTTAGCGCTGTTGGCTTTGACGTATTCATAGACGCCGTCCCAATCCTCAGCAGTGCTTTCAGCAGCAAAGAGGTTCTTCGGAATTTCGCTGTAGTACTGCTCTAGGTATGACTCAAGTGCTTTCGTACGGTTGGCCGCCAGACGCTCGTTGTTTACATACTTGCCATCGGGCGAAGCATAACCGTGAAGGGTGATGCCTGTGATTGTCACGTCGGAATCCTGACGCGCCACGTCGATGGTGTTGCGTATTTTCTGCAGCTCGGCTTGGTTGTTGCCAAACGATGGGAGGATGTCGTACTTGTTGATTACGAAATTAAGGCGTGCGCTGCCTTCAATCTCGCGGCGCTTCACGTCTTCGGCTTCTGGCATAATAAAAGCATAGCGGTAGTCCCAATCAGGCGTAAGAAGTCCTGACGGAGCAATCGGATTGTAGGCTGTTTCGCCAATCTGCGTTTGGCTACAGCCGCAGGTGCCTTCGCCCACCACAACCTGCGAGCCGAGCAACCAGTCTCTATATTCGGCGCTGGCTGAATAATGCTCTGTCTGTGCCTTTCCGTTGTGGCGCTGTGCCACAAACACGGGATTTTCTGTTGCCGATTGGTTGTTGCGCTGATAGAAGATGTAGCGCTTGCGGCCCATCACCTCTGCCGACTGCAATCGGAGGGTGTCGGTGCCATTGACGAGCATCGGGGTGTAGACCAGGCCGCGGTTGGATGCGAGTTCGAGGCTATCGAGTACAAAATCTAGGTCGAGAGCCACACGACCGCCGTTTCGAACAACATGCGTATTGACCACCTTGACGCTGCCATCTACGAGCG
>CAVEIP010000168.1:0-2608 GCA_963615935.1 [Ruminococcus] lactaris
CTACAGCATAATTGCACAATGCCGAAGCGACAATCAGAATCGCCAAAATCACTTTTTTCATATTCAAATAATCGTAATTTATCAAGACAAAGATATTACCTTATGTTTTAATAGCCACGAAATATAAAGATTTTTCGTAATTTTGTAATAAAAATAACACTTCATGAATTTATTGAACTTCTTTTCTGCAACAATATCAGCGGCAGAGACAACCACTACAAGCTCTGGCGATAGCAAATTTTCGGATGCGTTGAGCAAATTACCAATAGACCAAGTGATTGAAAAACTTGTTTCAAGCGCAGTAGATTTAGCACTCCGTCTATTCATTGCTATTGTAGTTTTCTACCTTGGCAAGATGGTGATTAACCGAATCTACAAGAGCGTTGACAAGATACTCCTCCGCCGTCAAGTTGACCGTTCATTGGCAACCTTTGTGAGAAGCCTTATCAAAATCGTGCTTTTGTTCATTCTCATAATTATCGCAATTTCAATACTCGGCATCGAGACCAGTTCATTCATCGCCCTTTTCGCTTCTGCCGGCTTGGCAGTCAGCATGGCATTGAGTGGCACCTTGCAAAATTTCGCAGGCGGAGTATTAATTTTGCTCCTCAAGCCATATAAAGTCGGCGACTTCATTGAATTCCAAGGCTTTACAGGCAAAGTCAAAGAGATACAGATATTCAACACCATCCTTTCCACGGTCGACAACAAATGGATTTCGATACCAAATGGCGGACTTTCCACTGGAAGCATCAACAACTACAGCAAGGAAGACTACCGAAGAATAGACTGGACAATCAGCATAGCCTACGGTGATGATTACGAACTGGCAAAAAAAGAAATTCTCCGAATAATCAGCGAAGATGACCGCATCGTGAAGAAATATATCGAGGACGACCGCCGCGAACGGTTCAAAGATGCCGACGAAGGTTCCGGACGGCCGTCTTTCCTTCCTAAAATTGAGTTTGAGAAACGCCACTCAAGACTATGGCGAATGTTTCATCGCAACAAACCCACTAACGACGACAATCAGCCAGACACAGCCAACGTAATACAAACAGCGAAAACCGACGGATCTCCATTTGTAGCATTAGGCTCATTGGCTGCAAGTAGCGTCGATGTCATTGTCAGAGTATGGGCTCCGACAGGTTTGTATTGGAATGTATATTACGACATGAATGCCAAGTTCTACACAGAACTACCGAAGGCGGGAATCAATTTCCCATTCCCTCAAATGGACGTTCATATGAATTAAACGCAAGTGCGACTGTTAAATTTTCAGTCGCACTTTTTGTTTTTATTTTGAAAAAATCACGCAACCATCTGCGGATTTAATCAAAAACAATAAGTATATTTGCGTTAATATTGGTGTAGTTTGCGCTGACGCGAAAATATCGATATTCCGACAGCATTATGCAATGATAATACACCACCCTTGGGACGATTTTCAACAGATTGTCCAGCAAGCCTATAGAGGCTTCCCAAAAAAGAAAAATAAAAAACAATATAAATGATAAGTAAATGGAATTACTTACCCCTTACATCAGAAGAACAAGAATTAGAGATCGAGTTGGCGAAAAAATACGCCGGCAGCCCTGCGATAGCTGAGCTGCTCGTTCAGCGTGGCATTACTTCAGTTGCCGAGGCTGAACATTTTTTCTCCCCTTCTCTGTCTGATTTGCATGATCCATTCCTAATGAAGGATATGGACAAGGCCGTCAATAGGCTTAATATGGCAATGGGGGCAAAAGAGAAGATATTGGTATATGGAGACTACGACGTAGATGGCACTACGGCCGTGTCTCTTGTGTACAAATATCTACGGAATTATTATTCCCACATAGAATACTACATTCCGACACGCGATGAAGAAGGCTACGGCATATCTATCAAAAGCATAGACTATGCCGCGTCTGTTGGTGTAAAACTTATTATCGTCCTTGATTGTGGAATCAAGGCAATTGACGAAATCCGCTATGCCAAAGAAAGAGGCATTGATTTTATCATTTGCGACCACCACGTCCCAGACGATGTGTTGCCAGATGCTTGTGCCATCTTGAATCCGAAGTTACACGACAACACCTACCCTTATCCACATTTATGCGGTTGCGGTGTCGGCTTCAAGTTTATGCAGGCATTTGCCCAAAGCAATGGATTGACCAACCAAGCCGAACTTTATAACTTGTTGGATTTAGTTGCTGTCAGTATTGCTGCCGATATTGTGCCAATGACCGGAGAAAACCGAGTTATGACATATTACGGACTTAAACGGCTTAATTCGAATCCAAACCTCGGCCTTAAAAGCATCATTAAAATCTGTAATCTCTCAAACAGAGAGATTACAATAAGTGACGTAATCTTCAAAATTGGTCCACGCATTAATGCTTCAGGGCGTATGCAGTCAGGCATGGAAGCAGTTGATTTGCTGACGACAAAGGATATCAACGAGGCTTATGCAAAAGGTAAAAGCATCGACCAATACAACAAAGACCGCAAAGAGCTAGATAAAAGAATCACAGAAGAAGCCAATGCAATTTTGGAGGAACGCGGAGAAATCGAATCCGACAAAAAGGCGATTGTTATCTATAACAAGAACTGGCACAAAGGC
>CAVEIP010000169.1:0-2607 GCA_963615935.1 [Ruminococcus] lactaris
GTGGTGGGTGTGGGCAATGACTATATCGACCTGTCGATTGAGGATTGCCAAGAGGGTAGCGATGTGCCGCAGAAGGGTGATACCATCGTTTGCATGGGTAACAAGACCGACACCTCAAGACAGAACGCCATCGTAATATCATCCTACAGCGCTGATGCTCCGTCGATGAAGATGTACCAGGGCATCAACACCTACGAACTGACGGACAAGAACGCACCGATTATTGTTTCTCCAAACGGCAACAAGTTTACAGGCACATTCGTGAGTACATCAGGGGAGTCGCTTGTCGACCTCATCAGCGGACGTGCAAAGATTTACACCGAGCAGCCTACGGGATTGCCCTACAAGGTGGGCGATGTGTGGGTAAACGCCAATTATGAGGAGTCAATGACGATGGACGGGCAGACAATAAAATTGGTTGACTACAACGATGAGATGCTTGTCTGCATCAAGGACGCGAAGTTGTTCAACGGTACATACCTGTTCTCCATCTCCGACTGGAAACAGGCAAACGGATACACATCGAGGATTGAGCAGACGGATGAGAAATTGTCGCTGAAGGTGTATTCACTTGGTCGGACGGCTCGCAACTTTGCCACCGTACCGCAGACGGCAACGCCGGCAATCTATTTCGACAGCAAAGTGTCGTACATAGAAATAGGCAAACTCCTTACTGACACACTTTCGGCTGGGGTGACTCTCTATCTCACCGCAACGTTTGACATAACACAGGATACAAAGTATGTGGTTCCGACAAACCTCATCTTGCAAATACGCAACGGGGCGAATGTGCTGTTTACGCAAACGATTGTCGACACAAGGATGATGGGGACGAAACAGGTAGTGCTCGACGATGTGGCGTTGTCGGTAACCGATGATTGGCTTGTGGACGCAAGCGGCACGACTGTCGACGGACTGAGTATTGTTGTCTCGACAACCCAAAAGGCGTACTATCCGAGCACGGTGAAGATTACCAATTTCAGCATCTGCAACATACAGGACGCGACCTATTCCGAGGCAGCAGAACTGAAACTTGTGGAAACGGGCATCGATATCGTTGACCGCAAAATCAAGTTGACCGCCGACAATGTGGAGTTTGTCAGCAACGACGGCGGGTCATCAGTGAGCATCTTTACCGAAGAAGGGAAAATCCGCGCTTCGCTGATTGATGCCGATAGCGTTGTTGCCCGACGGCTCGAGGCTATTAATGCGCTCGGCACTGTGACCATCGATGAGGGAGCAATCTTGCTGACCGACAAGAACGGCAAAGCGAGGATGCGCATCTCGGGCAACGACTTGTCTACCGAAGCGGCGAGCGAAAGCGTAACGATGCAAAGTTACATAAAGGTGCTCAATACCGACGAGGGGGCGACATATCTGCACGATAAGACCGATTTGCCGAAGGATAGCGGTTATTTGTTCAGTGTGAAGTCGGGAGCGGTGGCTAAATTCCCGCAAATCAACCTCGGCGCGAACATGAGCGCCATCAATGATGTTCCGCAAGAGCGCATCCGCTTGCAGTTTACCATCTACCTTGACGGCAAGGTGCTGAAATCACTGACAGCGGAAACCCAGGCATCCCTGCAGTCATTGAGCGCAACGGCGGTGATTGAATCGTTTACTCTCTCTCTGTCGGAGGGAGAGCATCAAATATCTGCCGAAGCATGGTTTAATGGCGGTGACAATGCCATTACATCTGCTACCTACAGGTGCGAACCTGATGGCGATATTGCCATTACATATCCTAACGATATAGTCGAGATTGGCGCAAACGGTTTCCGTGCGGCAACCTCTGGCGGGGCATACATTCAGCAAACGTCGGATGCCTGCGTGATGACATATCAACAATATCAGTTGAAGGTTTGTGCTGATGGCATCAAGGTAACGAGCGATGGCGGCAATAATTGGAAACAACTAATATAACAACGATATGATAAAGATAGTAAGAGGCAACAAGTTTAGGCTGCTGATACCACTGGAGATTACCACCACCGAAGGCGGTGAGAGCATGACGGAGGCATATACCCCAACGGAGGCTCTGCGCGTCAAGGTGAAGCGCAATGGTACGACCTACGATGTGCCGTATTCGGTGCAGGGGAATGTGGTCGTGGTCGATGTGGCGGCTGATATGCTCGGCAACGGGGTGTACGCGGTTGAGATTACCGACACCGATTTGCGTGCTATGCGCCGTGAACAGTTCTGCGTGGTGGAAACGACCGACGATGCTGATATCAGCCAGCCAACCGACTTTGAGGTGCAGACTGTTCAACTTGATGCGCAGACGTTTGCCGGCGGAATGACGGAAGCGGAGGTGAAGCGCATCATAGATGAGCATCTCGGCATTACTGAAAACGATATATTACTAACAACTAAAGGATAACTTAAATGGCAAATTATCAATTAAGCCTCACGGGCGAGGAGATTAACGAACGCTTGGAGGCTATAGGAACAAAGGACGATGCGGCGGCAGCCGATGGCAGCCTGTTTGCCCGCACAACGGAGTTGCAAGTAACTTCGACTCAGTACAGCGGACGCATACAAACCGCCGAGGAGGCGATTGAGAAGCACGAGACCCACATTATTGCCAATGCCACCGACATCGCTACC
>CAVEIP010000170.1:0-2040 GCA_963615935.1 [Ruminococcus] lactaris
AGCCAGCATGGACCGTGCAACCTTCAGAATTAAAGGATGAAGACTATCTGAAATTCTACCACGAACTGTATCCTGGCAATGAAGACCCATTGTTTTGGATTCATTTGAATGTTGATTACCCATTCACATTGACAGGTATCCTGTATTTCCCTAAACTGAAGAATGAAATCGACATTCAGAAGAACCGTATCCAACTGTACTGCAATCAGGTATTTGTCACAGATTCGGTGGAAGGCGTTGTGCCAGACTATATGATGATTATGCGAGGTGTTATCGACTCACCAGACATTCCGCTGAACGTATCCCGTTCATATCTGCAAAGTGATTCGAACGTAAAGAAAATCTCATCCTATATATCCAAGAAAGTGGCGTCTCAGTTGGAGAACATCTTCAAGAACCGCAGAAGTGAATATGAGGAGAAATGGAATGACATCAAGATTTTCATCGAATACGGAATGTTGAGCGATGAAAAATTCTGCGACTCAGCAATGAAATTTGCACTTCTTGGCAACGTTGACGACAAGAAGTTCACTTTGGATGAATACAAAGAGCTCATTAAAGGCAACCAGACAGACAAAGACGGCAATCTGATTTATCTTTATGCCACAGACAAAACTAGTCAATACAGTTATGTCAAGGCAGCTACAGATAAGGGATATGACGTACTGTTGATTAATGACCAACTTGGCAGTCACTTTGTTGGTCTTCTTGAGCAGAAACTCGAAAAAGCACGTTTTGTCCGCGTTGACAGCGACATCGTTGAGAATCTTATCATAAAGGAAGACCGAAAGAGTGCAGACTTAACCGCTCAAGATAGGACCATATTCACTGAGTTGTTCCGCAGCCAGATACCAACAATCGATAAATGCGAATTCCTGGTAACTTTTGAGAAACTGGCAACGGATGCGCAACCTGTACAAATCACCCAAAGTGAATATATGCGCCGAATGAAGGAAATGGCAGCGATGCAACCAGGCATGAGTTTCTACGGAGAAATGCCTGATTCATACAACATCATCTTCAACACTGAGCACCCAGTTGTAAAGCGCGTCCTTGCTGATGCCAAATCGGCTCTCGATGAAAAGGTCGCTCCAACGGAAGCATCTATCGCTGCAGAAAATGAGGCGGCAAAGACATTGCGAGAGAAGAAAGATGCAACAGACGACGAGAAGAAGCAGCTCTCCGAACATGAGGCCAAAGCGGAAAGTCTTAGAAGTGAAGAAAATGCTCAAATCAAAGCATATGCTGACACAATTCCAGCACTGCGTCAATTGATTGACATCGCTTTACTGGGCAATAACCTTCTCAAAGGCGCAGAACTCGACAACTTCCTGCGTCGCTCCATTGACTTATTGAAATAAAACATAAACAATTAACCCAACAGCAAGTCTTCGTTGCCAGCTGTTGGGTTATTTTATATAAAAATTCCAGCCAATGAAAATTAGTCTATTTGTAGTCGGCAAAACCAACCACAACTATTTGTCGCCTGGCATAGAGGACTACACTCGACGTGTGAACCACTATGTGCCATTTAGCATTCAATTTATTGCCGACGCAAAAAATACGCGCAACATGACACAATCGCAACAAAAAGTTGCTGAAGGCCAAAATCTTCTTGCCAACTTTGAAGCATCGGACTATGTGGTGCTTCTCGACGAGCACGGCAAAGAGATGAAATCCATTGAATTCTCAACCTACATCGAGAAGAAAATGCAAAACGTACCGAAGCGGTTGGTCTTTGTCGTCGGCGGGCCTTACGGTTTCTCTGACGATGTTTACAATCGCGCCAATGAGAAAATATCTTTGTCGAAGATGACATTTCCTCATGACTTAATCCGCCTTGTGTTTTGCGAGCAACTATATCGTGCATACACGATTATGCACAATGAGCCCTACCATCACGAATAGAGTATTTTCGGCTATTTTGTGATAAGCATGCCCTGCATCACCTCCTCAGCTACGACTTCACCCTTGGCGATTTTAAGTATGTCATAGCACATATTTGCCACCGACGACGGTCCATTAGCCGTCACGAAATGG
>CAVEIP010000170.1:2099-2531 GCA_963615935.1 [Ruminococcus] lactaris
CATCAACCACACTGCGGTTGGATTCTACAGTTGAATTGCTGCACAGACCCTCAAAGCCAGGATAGCATGTCATGCGACGGCCATCCATCACGCCCATTTGCGCCAACACTACTGCTGGCGATGCACAAATGGCTGCGACATAGGCATTGCGAGTGATTTGGCCATTAACAAGAGTATGCACTGCATCGCACTCATACAGATTCTTGGCGCCAGGCATGCCGCCAGGGAGAACAATCCATGTGGGATTGAGATTGGCAACTTCTTTGATTACAGTGTCTGCTATCATTTGCACCCCATGTGCTCCTGTAACGACAGCATCTTCATTGATTGACACACTTATGACCTTCATCCCGCCACGGCGCAAAATATCGACAGTGCCTATCGCTTCTATTTCCTCAAAGCCATCAGCAAAAAGCACCAATGCATCCACAT
>CAVEIP010000171.1:0-2138 GCA_963615935.1 [Ruminococcus] lactaris
ATATTTGTGCTCTATAACATAATTATGTAGCTACAAACCGAATGATGGTATCAAGAGACGCGTTAGAGAAAGTTATTAAAGAGGATTTGGCTGGGATATGGAATGTCTTGACCTCGGAAGAGAAGCGAATTGTGATTGATAATTTCACAATTCACAATTACAAACGCAACCAGATAATCTATGCAGAGAAAGAAGTCCCTGAATATTTGTGGTGCTTGCTCAAAGGCAAGGTGAAAAAATACAAAGAAGGCATAGGCGGGCGTCAGCAAATAATCCGTTTGATTCGTCCAATTCAATATTTTGGTCATCGTGCATATTTTGCGAACGAACCGTATGTTTCTGGTGCAATAGCAATGGAGCCTTCGGTTATTGGCACTATTCCAATGAAAATTGTTGATCAGTTGATTGATAGCAATCGCCAAATTGCGTGGTTCTTTATCCATGAGTTGTCACACAATCTGGGTCGGTCAGATACAAAAATTGTGAATCTTACACAAAAGCATATTCGAGGCCGTTTGGCAGAGGCATTGGTTTTGCTGATTGATAATTATGGATTTGAGGAAGACGGCGAAACATTAAATATATACATGTCGCGTGAGGACTTGGCCAATTTGTCAAATATGACCACGTCTAACGCAATACGCACATTGTCGACATTTGTGAATGAACACGTCATCGTTGTCGATGGACGTCGTATAAAGGTGCTAAATGAGTCCGTCTTGAGGAAAATTAGCAAATTCGGTTAGTTTTATGCTTACAGCAAAACAATTACGCAGCGATAATATTGCAGAATATGTCCTTTATATGTGGCAACTGGAGGACATTCTTAGGGCGGCAAACTTTGATATTGAAATAATTCGTCGACAAATTGTTGATAATTATCCTACAGATGAATCAACTAAGGCCGCGATGTTACAATGGTATAGCGACATGATTGATATGATGCGTATTGAAGGCGTTAAAGAAAGAGGACACATACAAATCAATAAGAATGTAATAATCCAACTCACGGATTTGCATAATATGCTTTTAAAAAGTGTGAAGTATCCTGAATACGGTGCAGAATTCTACAAGACACTACCTATAATTGTGGAACTTCGTGCAAAGTCTGGGGATGGTAAGGTTGGAGAGATCGAGACTTGTTTCAATGCCTTGTATGGTACAATGCTGATGCGTTTGCGTGGCCAAAGTTTGTCCGAATCCACACAGTCAGCCATGTCTCAAATTTCAAAGTTCATTTCACATTTGGCTACATTCTATCACAAAGACAAAGTCAAACCTTTGTTTGATAAGGAAGATTACAAATAACAAAAAAATATATTCTTGTGGCAACATTAGAAGACGAAATAAGTAGACGGAGAACATTTGCAATTATTAGTCACCCAGATGCTGGTAAAACGACTTTGACTGAGAAATTACTTTTGTTTGGTGGCGCAATTCATGTGGCGGGAGCCGTTAAATCAAATAAAATCAAGAAAACAGCGACATCCGACTGGATGGAAATAGAGAAACAGCGTGGAATTTCCGTTGCGACATCTGTAATGGGTTTTAATTATGGTGACTATAAGATAAACATTTTGGACACGCCTGGTCACCAAGATTTTGCAGAGGATACATACCGCACGCTGACAGCGGTCGACAGTGTTATCATAGTGGTCGATGTTGCCAAGGGTGTTGAGCAGCAGACAAGGAAACTTATGGAAGTGTGCCGGATGAGGAAAACTCCTGTGATAATCTTTGTAAACAAACTTGACCGTGAGGGTAGAGATCCATTCGATATTCTGGACGAACTAGAAAGTGAATTGAAAATTAGCGTCAGGCCTTTGAGTTGGCCGATAAATATCGGAGCGCACTTTAAGGGCGTATATAACATATATGAACAATCTTTGGATTTGTTTACACCAAACAAACAACAAGTAACTGAACGAGTCGAGATTAGCGATGTTAACGACCCTCAAATTGATGCAAGTGTCGGAGAGTCTGATGCACAAAAACTACGGGATGACTTGGAGCTTATAAGTGGTGTCTACCCAGAATTTGATGAATCGGAATATCTTAGGGGCGATGTCGCGCCAGTGTTCTTTGGTTCTGCATTGAATACTTTTGGCGTGAAAGAATTATTGGACTGCTTTGTTAAG
>CAVEIP010000171.1:2148-2509 GCA_963615935.1 [Ruminococcus] lactaris
CAAATCATCGTAGTTGCATCGCTTTTGTGAAGATTTGTTCTGGTAAGTTTGAACGCAATGTAAACTACAAGCATATCAGGTCTGGAAAAATGATGCGATTTGCTGCGCCTACGGCCTTCATGGCACAGAAGAAAGCTGTGGTTGATGAGGCATATCCAGGTGACATTGTTGGTATTCCAGATACTGGCAACTTTAAGATTGGTGATACCATAACCTCCGGCGAGGAGTTGCATTTCAAGGGTTTGCCAAGTTTCTCTCCAGAAATGTTTAAATACATCGAGAATACAGACCCGATGAAAACAAAGCAACTCAATAAGGGTATTGAGCAACTTATGGATGAGGGTGTGGCGCAGTTATTCGT
>CAVEIP010000172.1:0-2501 GCA_963615935.1 [Ruminococcus] lactaris
CATGCTCCGACATGCATCCGACAGCGAGTCGATTGCCGACTGGCTATTGTCGTTAAGGAGATTGCACACCGACGACAAAGAATCCTTGAGTTGTGCCATATTCTCAAGCACAGCCTTGTCTCTCTCCAAATCCTCCTGCTCTCCACTATGAAGGTCTGCGCTTTCCAATTGATTGAGTTGAAAGCGGAAATATTCCTCATCGGCTTTGTTTTGCTCAATGCGTTTTTTCACCTCTTCATAGTGTTTCCTTTGCTCTACGAATTGATGATAAGCCGACTTGTATTCACCCAAAAGATTTCCATTGCCGGCAATATCGTCGAGCATCGACAACTGATATGCTGATTTCAGGAGCAAGGCATTGCTATGCTGCGAATGTATGTCGATAAGCGCCTGCGTCAACTCGCCCATCAACGCCAATTGCACTGGAGTGTCGTTGACAAATGCACGACTTCTTCCCGAGGGAAGAATCTCTCGCCTCACGATTGTTTCTTCCGGGAAATATTCAATTTCGCTGGTTTCAAAAAACTGCTTCAAATCATAATCTTTGATGTCGAAAACTGCCTCAACGACAGTTTTTGCATCACGGTTCTTGGCACTGCGGCTATCGGCACGTTGCCCCAATAGAAGCGACAATGCACCTATTATGATTGACTTGCCGGCGCCAGTCTCACCTGTTATGATTGATAGTCCATCGTGCAGGTCAACCGACAAATGGTTGATCAGCGCAAAATTGTCGATGGTCAGTTTCTTTAGCATATAGGATTATTTAGTCTTGGTTTCTTCTTTGATTTTGTTTAGGCGCTCACGCTCTGTCGGATAGAGAGGATAGAGCAATTCATAGACTGCATCACGCTCTGTTTGGTTAGATTTGGAGTAGATATTGACCAATTCGTCCAACTTGGCGTCCTTAAACATCGACAATGCCACCGACATCGGCGACACATCGTAGATTTGTTTGAGGATGTTCAGCGATTTGGTTATTACCGACTTACCTTTTTCGGGACTCAACACCATTTCATCAAGTCCTTTGCGATGATAATCGTAGATGAGCGTGCGGATGGCTTTGGTCGAATTGTCGGTGTATGCGCTCAGCACAGCGCTACGGTTTTTATTGTCCTCAAAAGCCTTCCATCCTTTTTCGCCCGAACTTTGCGCCATATTGACCACATTGGTTGCCTTTTCATAATAGTAGTCGCCACCGTTGGGCGAGAAACTGTCGAAATCCAACGCAAGAATCATATAGGCATAGAAATTCAGAATTGCCGTGAGGTTGCTTTCCATCGAGTTTTCAGAAAACACCAACGGCTCGTTTTCCTGATATTCAAATTCGATGCTATTGTCCTTGAAATTTATCAATGTCGTAGTGTAGGAACTGTTGTAGACGGGGCGAGTTGACTGCACCTGCAATGTTCCAGTCATCTTTGTCCCATCGATGCTTGCCATTGTAAAGAACAGTTTGCACTCAATCTTCTCGTTTACCATGAATTGGGCATTGCCCCACTGGTTGTTGTTCATATACTCCGTTATGGCAGACTGAAGAGTAGTGAACACACTTTTATCGGTTCCGTTAATCTTGTCCGAATTGATTTCGACTGTGCAATTCAATTCCTGACCGTAGGCGGAAAAGAGTCCGGCAACGGCAGCAAACATTAGAAGGACTACTTTCCTAAACATTTTTCCGACACTTTGTCGACAATATCTTTCGCCACATCCAGTTTCGACTTGACTGGCAATCGCAGCATCGAGCCGTCGCGGTCTACAATAGTGACCTTGTTTGTGTCCACACCAAAACCGCTTTGCTTGTCCTCCAACGAATTGAGCACAATCATGTCAAGGTTTTTGCGGGCGAGTTTGTCAAGAGCATTTTCCTCGGCATGGTCAGTTTCAAGAGCAAAACCCACGAGCAATTGGTCTGCCCGTTTCTTCTGCCCCACCGCAGCAGCAATATCGGGATTTTTGACGAGTTTTATCTCCGGCACGTCGCTTTTCTCACGCTTGATTTTTCGGTCGGCGACAACTGCAGGCCGATAGTCGGCAACAGCCGCACACATAATCGCCACATCCGTTTCTTCCAGATGCGCCATAACAGCATCGTGCATCTCGAGAGCAGACTCCACAGGAACGACACACACACCGCACTGAGGCTTCACCGAGACTGGGCCGCTGACAATAGTCACCTCTGCACCTCTCCGCGAAAACTCGTCGGCAATGGCATATCCCATTTTTCCTGACGAGTAATTGCCGATAAATCTCACTGGGTCAATCTTCTCGTAGGTAGGTCCAGCCGTTACGAGCACCTTCTTTCCCTTGAACGCTTCTGCTTCTGCAAAGTAGTCATCGATTACCTTGAAGATGTTTTCAGGCTCTTCCATTCGGCCTTTTCCAATCAAGTGGCTTGCCAATTCACCTTCCGCCGGCTCAATCAAGATGTTGCCATAGGAGCGCAACTTTGCAAGATTTGCCGTTGTGGAAGGATGCTTGTACATATCCAAATCCATTGC
>CAVEIP010000173.1:0-1460 GCA_963615935.1 [Ruminococcus] lactaris
TTTATACCACTATCAAAATATGGCGGATTTGATATGATATAATCATATCTTTCTTCGGTATCAAAGGTTAAAAAATCGCAGTTGAAGATTGACAATCGATCACTCCAAGGCGAATTATAGAAGTTGCAATTGGCCTCTTGAGCAGCTGATTTATCAAGTTCGATAGCTTCAATGAGAGCCAAAGGATTACGCTGTGCAGCCATTAATGACAAGATGCCCGTGCCAGATCCGACATCGAGGATTCTATGAGAGTCAACCAAATCAGCCCATGCGCCTAATAGGACACTGTCTGTGCCAACCTTCATCTCACTAGATGATTGTCGTATTGAAAATTGCTTGAATTCAAAAATATTTTCATCCATATTGTAAAGATACAAAAAGCGCTACAATCGCAATGACTGCAGCGCTAAAAAGTTAGATTTTACGGATTTTACCAAATCACAACACGATCGGCTGGCGCAATATACATTGGGTCGCCCTCCTTGATGCCAAATGCCTCATAGAATGTGTCGATATTCTTCAATGTTGCATTTACACGCCAACGACCGAGCGAATGTTCATCAGTCGTGGTGCGACGGCGAATCTCTGCTGGACGGATATTGTCAGCCCAAACGTTTGCATACGACAAGAAGAAACGTTGTGCTGGTGTAAAGCCATCCACAATTTTGTTTTCTTTTGCCTCTTTTGTCTTCAAATATGCGGAATAGGCAATTCTCAAGCCGCCCTGATCTGCGATATTTTCGCCAAGTGTCAATTTGCCGTTTGCGTGGATTGTATCAATAACAACGATTTTGTCAAACTGGCTTGCCAATTTGTTGGCGAGTTTGTCAAACATCTTCGAATCATCCTCTGTCCACCAATCTTCCATATTGCCATCTTTATCAAATTGACGACCATTGTCATCAAATCCGTGAGTCATCTCGTGACCGATAACCACACCGATTGCGCCATAGTTGTCGCAATCCAATGCGTCTGGCGAGAAGAAAGGAGCTTGGAGGATACCAGCAGGGAAGCAGATTTCGTTAGTCGAAGGATTGTAATAAGCATTGACTGTTTGTGGAGTCATACCCCATTCTGCCTTATCGACTTCTTTCCCGCATTTCTCATTGCTGTCTTTTGTGTGGAAAACAGCAGCGGCTTTTACATTCTCCCAATATGAATTCTTCGGGTCAATAGAAAGTGATGTATAGTCTTTCCATTTGTCAGGATAGCCAATCTTTACAGTAAATGCTGACAATTTCTCGATGGCCTTCGCCTTTGTTGCATCGCTCATCCATGTAAGGTTTTGAATATGCTCGCCAAGTGAAGTTTTAAGGTTTCCAACCAGTTCGAGCATACGACGTTTTGATTCCTCTGGGAAATATTTTTTCACATAGATTTGGCCAAGACCTTCGCCGAGAGTACCATCAATTTCCGACAGTGTACGTTTCCATCGTGGACGATCTTGTTCTGCACCAGAA
>CAVEIP010000173.1:1470-2001 GCA_963615935.1 [Ruminococcus] lactaris
TCAAAATTGACTCTGCGGAAATCATCGCTCAGATAATCAGACGCAGAATTGACATAATGGAAAATCAAGTAGTCCTTAATTTCGCGGAGACTCTTGTTTGCCAACAATTCATTGACCTTATCCAATGATTTCAACTGCATCACGCACATATTGTCAACGATTGGCAGATATTGCGCCTTGAGGTAGGTGTTCCAATCAATATTTGGACATGCAGCTTTTACATCAGCTAATGAACGGATATTGTATTGTGCTGCAATGTCGCGTTGCTCAGTGCGGGTCATTGCCACCTTCGCAAGTTCCATCTCGATATCCATCACATTGTCGCGCATTCTTTCTGCATCAGCTTGCTTATACCCCGCGAGCATGAGCAGTTTCACAATAAACTGCTTGTATGCTTCTCGAATCTTTACAGTCTGTTCATCGTTGTTCATGTAGTAATCACGATCGCCAAGACCAAGACCACCCTGACCCCAATAGAGGATATTAATGTCAGAGTTTTTCATGTCGCCCATCACACCGACACCAAAGAAC
>CAVEIP010000173.1:2011-2479 GCA_963615935.1 [Ruminococcus] lactaris
CGCCCTCTTTGTTCAATCGGATGCTGTCCATTCCGACAGAATACAAATCTGCTATCTTTTGTTCTACCGAGCCATAGGCATATTTGCCAGAGCCAAGGTCTTCAACAAGACTTTGCAACTGCTTTTTGTTGTTCTCGCCCAACATATCAAATGAGCCATAGCGAGAATATTCAGCCTTCAATGGATTCAATTTCTGCCAACCGCCACAAGCATAGTTGTAGAAATCCACTCTTGGAGAGACCGACTCATCCAAGTTTTCGCGAGACACTCCTGTCTTAGGAGTGCTTGCATTAATGGTCATAGCTCCAGCTATACCCATCAATAAAATGCTGTACTTCAAATTCATAGTTTATTACTAATATTTTTTAATTCTTCCAATTCTAATGTTGTAGACTCCCAATTTTCCATAGCCTCAGCCATTAATTGCTGCGTCTTTGCATGCTCATCAAACAGATCATTGTCAACGAC
>CAVEIP010000174.1:0-403 GCA_963615935.1 [Ruminococcus] lactaris
TTGCAGCATCGAGCATATCGGCTTTCTGCTTTGCTGAGCCAGTGCTAAGTAGAACAGACTTTTTCGGGAACTTATATCCCACTGACAACATCGATTTCAAAATTGCTTCCGACGTATCATCTCCAAGGCAGCCAACTTCTCCTGTCGATGACATATCTACACCAAGAACTGGGTCTGCACCTTGCAAACGAGAGAAAGAGAATTGAGATGCCTTGATGCCTACATAGTCCAAATCGAATGCATTCTTATTCGGCTTTTCAACAGGAATTCCCAACATAACCTTAGTTGCCAAATCAATAAAATTGAGTTTGAGCACCTTCGACACGAATGGGAAACTGCGTGATGCACGAAGGTTACATTCAATAACTTTAATATCATTGTTCTTTGCAAGATATTGGATATT
>CAVEIP010000174.1:413-1887 GCA_963615935.1 [Ruminococcus] lactaris
ATAAAGTTTCTGTGGCGGGAATTGGGTTGTTGCATCTCCAGAATGGACACCTGCAAATTCTATATGTTCAGAGATTGCATAAACCTTGATTTCTCCATTTTGTGCCACTGCGTCCATTTCGATTTCTTTAGCATGCTCGATAAACTCAGTTACCACAACTGGATGCTGCTTTGATACATTTGCAGCCAATTTGAGGAATCGTTCCAATTCTTCATCATTGGAGCAAACATTCATAGCTGCACCAGATAATACATACGATGGACGGACAAGGACTGGATATCCAACTTCTTCTACGAATTCATGGATGTCGCTCATTGATGTCAATTCTCTCCATCGTGGTTGGTCGATGTGTAATTCGTCAAGCATCTGCGAGAACTTATGACGATCCTCCGCGTTGTCAATGCTCTTAGCCGTAGTGCCTAAGATATTGACTCCATCCTCATCCAATCGGGTTGCGAGGTTGTTCGGAATTTGGCCTCCTGTCGACAAGATTACACCGTGAGGTGTTTCCAAATCGATGATGTCCATAACACGCTCATAAGTCAACTCGTCAAAGTAAAGTCGATCACACATGTCATAGTCTGTGGAAACCGTCTCGGGGTTATAGTTAATCATAACCGAGCGCCATCCCTCTTTTGCGACTGTCATCAAGGCATTCACGCTACACCAGTCGAATTCGACAGAGCTACCGATGCGGTAAGCACCACTACCAAGAACCACAACTGATTTGCCATCATTTTCATAGTCGATATCATGTTGAGTTCCGTTATAGGTAAGATACAAATAGTTGGTTTTCGCAGGATATTCAGCGCCAAGTGTATCGATTTGCTTAACGACAGGAAGAATACCATACCGTTTTCTCAATTGTCGAACTTGTCGATTGGATTTTTCCGTTTCAGTCATCTCGTCCTTCAGAACAGCTCGTGCAATCTGGAAATCAGAGAATCCCTGTTCTTTCGCTAAACGCACCAATTCCTTAGGCAATTGCTCTATATCAGAATATGTTTCCAATTCTATAGCTGTTTCCAACAAATTTTTCAACTTGCATAGGAACCATTTGTCTATTTTTGTCAAATCATGCACTTGATCAACGGTATATCCTTTTCTAAATGCTGATTCAATTACAAATATACGCTTGTCTGTTGGTTCTTTGAGCGCACTGTCGATATCACTAACTTGTATAGCTTTGTTTTCGATGAAGCCATGCATTCCTTGGCCTATCATTCTTAATCCCTTTTGTATGGCTTCCTCAAAAGTACGACCAATTGCCATCACTTCACCAACTGACTTCATAGATGAGCCAATTTCTTTCTTTACGCCATGGAATTTACCCAAATCCCAACGTGGAATCTTGCAAACCACATAGTCTAATGCTGGCTCAAAGAATGCTGATGTAACCTTTGTGACTGTATTCTTCAAGTCAAACAAGCCATATCCCAAGCCCAATTTTGCTGCAACAAATGCAAGAGGATAC
>CAVEIP010000174.1:1897-2453 GCA_963615935.1 [Ruminococcus] lactaris
GGATACCCTGTAGCTTTTGATGCCAATGCCGAACTACGGCTAAGACGGGCATTTACTTCAATTACTCGATAATCCATTGAGCTTGGGTCGTATGCATATTGCACATTACATTCGCCGACAATACCCACGTGGCGGATAATCTTTATAGCCAACTTACGAAGCATGTGATAGTCATCGTTTGACAAGGTCTGTGATGGTGCTACAACGATACTCTCACCAGTATGTATGCCTAGAGGATCAAAGTTCTCCATGTTACAAACAGTGATACAATTATCAAATTTGTCACGAACCACTTCATATTCGACTTCTTTCCATCCTTTTAATGATTTTTCGACGAGAACTTGAGGCGAGAACGATAATGCCTTCTCAACCAATCCCACAAGTTGCTCCTTGTTGTCGCAGAAACCACTACCAAGTCCGCCCAAAGCATACGCTGCACGTACAATAACAGGATACCCTAAATCATCAGCAGCCTTTATGGCATCTTCTGTTGAAGAAACGGCTTCGCTCTTAATGGTCTTAACGTCTATTTCATCGAGTTTCTTGACGAAGAGTT
>CAVEIP010000175.1:0-2420 GCA_963615935.1 [Ruminococcus] lactaris
GCCCTAGATTCTTCTCGTGTCGGATGATTCTTGTTTGGGGAATTCGGTTTGAATATTCAGTAAGCACATTCTCCACGATGTGAGTGCTCTGGTCGGGCGAACAGTCATCGACAAAGATTATCTCCAAGTTTTCGTATGTCTGCTCAAAAATAGACCGAGCACACCGCTCGATATACTTTTCAACGCCATAAATCGGAACAAGAACAGATACTAATGGTTGAGCCATACTTTTTTAACCCAAAGTTTTGAATAAACCATCATCATTTTTTCTCCAATTCCTCTGCCAAACAATCGAAACGCAATGCGCTTCTTCAGGCTCTTCGGTTGCCAGCTGCCATCAAAATGGTGGATGCATAGGGTGTTGGCGGTGAGGCGGACTTTCTTTGTTGCATAGTCCTTGGGGCAGAGGTAGTCCTTGGGGAGGAGGGTGAAGCCATTGACGGTCTGGAGCTGGTTGTTGAGCTGGAGGCCGTACTTGAGGCAGGTGGCTGTGATGCGCTTCACGTTGGTTGTGGTGTCGAGCGTGCCGTCGGCGCGGCGGAAGTGGATGCCATTGTACTCGTCAAGGAGTTCCTTGAACAAGGGAAACCCATCCAGACAGGCCATAAGGCCTGTCTGGATTTGAGTCGGGGACTCAAATCCAGACACGGCTTCATACTGAAGCAGGCTGTCGAGGGGTTTGATGACCTCGACGTCGGTGTCCATATAGATGCCGCCCTCGGTAACCATGGCATAGAGCCGCACCACGTCGGTGATAAACGCCCACTTTTTTGCCTCGTAAGCCTCACGCACATAGTCGTTGAAGTCCATCGGGAAATTGTCCTCGTTCCACTCCTTGATTTCGTAGTCGGGGCAGTACTTCCGCCACGACTCTATGCATCGCTGGGCAAGGGGCGGCAAGGGGTTGCGCCCAAACCAACAGTAATGAATAACTTTGGGTATCATAGTCGTTTCTTGATTGTTCGTTTGAAAAATGCGCGCTCGTTGCGGTCGAACACCACGAAGAGGCTCGCCACAGCGGCTGCCACGGTGGCTACTGCCTCGAGGACGAAGCGCAACAGGCTGTCGTCGCCGCAGATGAGCACGGGGACAGTGCAAAAGGCGGCAAGCAGCGCCAGAAAGGCCACCAGCGGACGAATGGCGCGGCGGAAATAGTCGGGCACGTCGAGACCAATCTGCCGCTTGATGTCGTAGAGGTTGTAGAGCCAATAGCAAAAGGTTGATGCGATGAGCACAACCATCGGCACCATAGGATTCCGCACCACAAGCAGCAGCACATAACTCACAGGCAGCGCCGCAAGAGTGAACATGCGGCCGTACACCTGATTGCGCTTGATGTCGCCCGTAGCGTTGGCGGCAATCCACAGCGGCGGCACGAGTACGGAAATCAACTGCTCGATGAGCACCAGGCGGATAAACGCCACCGTGTAGTCTGGCACTTGTCCGAGCCAGATGCCCAGCACAAACCGAGCCTCAAACATTATGGGCATGGCGATGAATGCCGCCAAGAGTGCCATATACTTGGAACTGCGGAGAATGAGCATCTTCATGTAGTCCATATCGCCGCTGGCGTACGACTTGATGATCTGCGGCTTCATCGCCGTCATCACGTTCTCCGTAAAGCGAACGACTACGGAGTTGACCTGCACCGCTATGCCTCGGGCGGCGTTGACAACCGGCCCGAAGAAAAGGTTGAGAATCACGTTTGTGCCCTGCACACCCGCACTCCAAGCAAAGCAGCCGAAGAGGTTGGCGCTGATGAATGCACCCATCTCCTTGACCAGCTTCTTGCGCCAGCACGTGCGGCACGAGGTTTCGGGAAACTGCCTGTAGCAGTAGACCACATGAAACGATAGCGTGATTACCGACACGAGGGCGGTGAGGCTTCCGTAGAGAATCAGATGGTCGACCGAGGCGGCCCACTGAAGCGCAAAGGCTATCGCCAAGCGCGCCACAGCCTCGAAGATGCCGAGATAGGCGTACATGCCCATCTTTTCGCGCGCCACAATGGCTGCGGTGAACGACACCTGCACGACGGAGCAAACGGTGGACACCAGCGCAAACTGGAAGATCCACAGCGCCGCCGTGAGCCGTGACGGCGGAATGACGAGTTTGTTGCACACAAACCACAGTCCGACCGTTTCGCCGAGCACCAGCGCCCCCGCCGAGAAGAGCAGCATCAAAGTGTGGCTCTGGCGGAAAGCGACGCGCGTCTCCTCGATGTCGCCCTTTCCGAGGCCGATGCTGAGATAGCGCTGCGAGGCGTTGGAGAGGCTGCTCGTGAAGAACGCCAGAATCGAAACGAATCCCGCCACCACATTGTAGATGCCGAAATCCTCAACGCCAAGCGCATTGAGGACAACGCGACTGGTGTAGAGCGACACAATCATCAGGACAAACATCCTGACGTAGAGCATCGC
>CAVEIP010000176.1:0-2414 GCA_963615935.1 [Ruminococcus] lactaris
CCATCAAACAAGTCGGCAGAAGTGTCGCCAGTCGCGCTATACTTGGCCTTCCACAACGAAGAATTGAGGTTGCGACCGAGGTTGCGGGCAAGCGAGGCCAATGCCAATTTGGTCACAGGCACGTTCTTCTGTCCGTCGCCGAGGGTAGAAGTACCAGCGAACACAGTTTTTACCACTTGGTTCGGCTCGAATGTTTCAACGACGTTGCCGAGGTAAGTTTCCAAAGCACGCAATTTGAGTTCGAGGTTGGTAGAACCTTTGCGGGATGCTTTGTAAGGGGCAAACTGAGCATTGAAATCTGCTTCGCCGACCACTTGTTTGCCAGCCACGCCCGACATAACGGTCATGTACTGGGTAGATTGTTCCAACGCAACGATAGGGAGCATCAAAAGTTCTTTCTGATACTTGATGGCTGCCGTCTGGAAATCTTCAGGAGTGATTACGATTTTTCCCATTGTTTGTTGTTTTTAGTTTAGATGGATTTAAGCAAATCTCTAGCCTCACGGAGTCGGTTGCGGTAGTCGTTGAGTTGATCCTCCACAGCGTCAGGATTTACGTCCTTGACAGCACCAGTCACCTGGGCAGTCGTTTCGCCTGGGGCTTTCTCAAGTTCCGCGATACGTGCTTCATAGTCGGCGATGTTTGCCTCTAATTGGGTGTTCTGCTCCGTGAGTGCTGCAATCGTCGCATCCTTTTCGGCGATTGCAGACTCAATCGTTTGCAGTTGAGATTCTGTAACCGAGGCTGTGCCGTCGGCAGAAATTGCAATGGCCTCTACCTGGAGAGCATCGCAAATGTTCTTGAAAATCTTGTTCATTATTTGGGTGTTATGAGTGCCGAAAATCGAGAGTATGCGCTGCATGAGCGACGAGGTTTGCGCATTTTTTGGCAACGGGATGCCGGCAGCCTCCATCGAGGCGGCGAGTTCGCCGTTTACCTTTTCCGGTTTCTTGGCTGCTGGGTTGTCCTCAATCTCGTCGACAAAGCCCCAGTCGAGTGCCTCCTGTGCGGTGAGCCAGCCGCCTTCTTTCATCAGGGAAAGCAGGCTGTCACGGTCTTTCTTGCAGCGGTCGGCATACATAGAGGCAATGTTAAGGTCAATTTTCATCAAATTAGCCTTTTCTTTCTCGAGCGACTTGATGCGCTCCTCCAGTTCGTCGGCATTGAGGGCTGCAATATCTATGATTTGCGTGCTTGCCTTATGCACAAGATACATGGCATAGCGGTCAATCATGATTCTTTTGGCGCCCATTGAGGCAATAGTGGCAGCAGATGCGTTCATGCCAGCATAGTGTACGGTCACGTCGCCATGCTCCTTGAATCGGTGAGCAATGGTCAACGCAGTAGCCACTGAACCCCCGAGGCTGTCGATAAGCACATCGACAGCCTTGCCTTTATTTTGTTCCAACTTCCAGTCTACATAATCGGCATCGAAATCGTAGCCGCCGACGTAGCCCTTTAGTTTGAGTAGGTAATTTGTTGCCATAGATTTTGTTTTCCACAAATTTACCTACCCGCAGAGCGTGCCGAAAAGACTAAACAACCACTGGTATAAGGGATTCTACCGATGTATGCTTCACAGTAACGGTGGTTTGGTTGGGGTCGCCCGACGGTGTGCCAGTCGTTTCCTCTACCGTGACAGAGGGGAATGGCGACTCGCGGAGACCTATGGCATAGGCATCGCCAGAGGCTGTAACTATAACAAAAGCGGTCGCCACCTTCGGCGCCGTGTAGCGTCCTGGAACAGAGAATTGCAGTTCTACGGTCACGGATCTGCCGTTGTTTTGGGCTTCCGTGCTCCTTTTACACGTAGGGATACCCACAAATTGCACTTGTTCTTTCGTAGAGAGCACCGCAATCGGAAGATGACAGGCATATCTTTCGACCATGGATTTTGGGAGGGTGTCGCAGGGTAATGAATAGATTTTTGTGATACCTGGTAGCGATGTGTAATTTATTGACATGTTGGAATTTATTGAGTTATTTCGGTCTTGTTTTTATCTGCTGCTGAAGTCGATTCTTTTTTTTGCGCCCGTCGGTAGATGTTACGCTTGCGGAAGTAACTCTGTCGGATGGTTTCCCACGATTTGTCATCGTCCTCGATGCCGTGGGCTTCCATCCAGGCATAGATGAGGTCGGTTATCGGGGCTTCTGTGTTTTCCAGCCGGTGGAGGTCGTTCCACAACTGCACTCGGAATCTGGTGTAAATGGTGTGGGCGAGGGCAATCTTTGCCTTCGGTGGCAGATAGTTGTAGGTGCGTGGGTCTTTCCACTTGTAGGAGGGGATGCGGATGCACAGGTTGGAGTCCTTTCCGAGGTCGACTGGCTGATCGGCGGGCTGCTTCTGGAGGAAGAGTTCGAGGATGTCGCTCTCTGCCGAACCTTTCTTCAGTTGCACTGGTGAGCCTCCGCAC
>CAVEIP010000177.1:0-2299 GCA_963615935.1 [Ruminococcus] lactaris
GGTCATCTTTAAGGTGCTTGCGCAGTTTGGTGATGTACACGTCCATACTGCGGGCGTTGAAGTAGTTGTCGTCAATCCAGATGGTCTTCAACGCAAAGTTTCTCTCGAGGATTTCGTTCACGTGAGCGCAGAGCAGACTCAAGAGTTCCGACTCCTTAGTTGTCAACTTCGTGATTTTATCCTCAATCATCAGCACTTGCTTCTGAGTGTCGAAGGTAAACTTACCAATCTTGTACATGGTGATTTCCTTACCTTTCTTACCTTTCACGCGGCGGAGAATCGCTTCAATTCTGAACACGAGTTCCTCCATGCTGAACGGCTTGGTGATATAGTCGTCGGCACCAATCTTGAAACCTTCAAGAATATCCTCCTTAAGCGATTTAGCCGTAAGAAAGATGATAGGCACCTCACTGTTGACAGTGCGCACCTCTTGCGCCAAAGTGAATCCGTCCTTTTTAGGCATCATCACGTCGAACACACACAAATCATACTTACCCTTCAAGAAAGCCTTGTAGCCAGCTTCTCCGTCGGGAAACAAGTCGGCATTGTAGCCCTTAGCCTGCAGGTACTCTCTCAGCAGCATTCCGAGATTTTCGTCGTCCTCGCACAATAATATACGCAATCTTTCTTCCATAATACTAATCGTTTATTAATGGTAATGTAATTATAAATTTCGAACCTTTATTAATTTCGCTCTCGACGCGGATTTCACCCTTGAGTTCGGTAACCATCTTGTGCACATAAGCCAAGCCGAGCCCGAATCCCTTCACATCGTGGCGATTGCCAGTCGATACGCGATAGAATTTTTCAAACACCTTTTTCAAGTCTTCCTTCTTGATGCCCACACCGTTGTCGGCCACCGTGATTTCCACCTTGTTGTTGGCAATGCAACGTGTGCTAACCATCAATTCCAGCGGAGTGTCGTCGCGGCGATATTTCACCGCATTGTCCAGCAGGTTGAAAATCACATTAGTGAAGTGCATCTCGTCCACCTTCACGTCGGCAATCTCTGCGTCGAGGCGAGCCTCTATGCGGCCGCCGTATTTCTCGACCTTCAACTTAAAGGTGCTGACAATGTTCTGAATCAACTGATTGGCATTAACCTCCTGCAATTTGAGGGTGGCTTTCTGCCTGTCGAACATCGACATCTGCAACACCTTCTCCACCTGGAAGCGGAGGCGCTTGGTCTCATCGTTGATAACGGTTGAAATGTGTTGTAACATCGTGCCACTCTTACGCACAGAGTCGTCGTTGAGCATCTGCGCAGCAAGCGATATGGTTGATATAGGAGTCTTGAACTCGTGGGTCATATTGTTGATGAAGTCGTTTTTCATCTCCGACAGTTTTTTCTGGCGGAAGGCTATAACAATCGTGCAGAGGAACACAACCAAAAGCACAAACGTAAAGCCAAACGACGGAATCATGAACTTGATCGACGAGAAGATATACTTGTCGCGTTCTGGGAAATATACGTTCAAGTAGCAACGGCGCGATTCAGGATCGTTGGGGAATAGGGTCTGCGTGAACAAGTCGTCCTTCTCAACATTCTCGCCGTAGCCGTAAGTCTTGTAGAGAATTTTGCCGTTGCGGTCAACAATGGCGTATTCCCACTTCAAAGGAATACCATTGTTGCCAAGTTCCGCGCGAAGATAGTTGTTAACCAGACTGGAGTCGGCGCGTTCAGTGATTGGGCGGTTGCTCGACTGGTTAAGGATGGTCAGCACAACCTCGTTTAGAAGTCCTTTCTGATAGAGAAACTGCTTGCGCAGCGTTTCCTGAAATTTGCGCAACTGATCTTGCTCTACCGCACTGCGGCCGCTCGACAACGAAAAATCACTGCTATTGTTGTCGAGGCTGTTTGCCGCCATCGAGTTACCGTTGCTAAGAAACGAACTAGAATCGAAGGCACCCGGCTCTACAATTAGAAGTTCCTCTTCGAGATAATTTTTCGTTTCGTTCTTTTCCAATGAAGTCGACAAAGAGTAAAGGCTACGCTTAACACCTTCCGAGAAATGCTGCTCGCGCATCTTTACCATCTCTTCCATATATACAAACTGCATATAGAGCAATCCGACAAACGTCAGCGCCATAATTATAGTCAGTATCCAGATAGTACTTTTCTTCATCGATTTTACATTTTTTTTGATAACGCAAAGATATGAAACATATCTTAAAATCGAACGTCAAATTTATTAATTTTTCGTTTTTTAATTAAATCCAACATTAGAAAGGCATTTTTAACCATATAATCGAAAAATCCCACAATTTCAGCACATTGCGAAAAAAAATCCACCAACAA
>CAVEIP010000178.1:0-2285 GCA_963615935.1 [Ruminococcus] lactaris
CATCTATATGACCCGCGGAATAATAGAAAGTAAAGTCAAGCAGCAAAAAAATTCAAGAAATCCTGGCAATAAGGCACAAAAAAAGTCGCCGCTCGGGGAGAGCGGCGACTCGTTATTTTCGATTGGTAATTGATTACTTGTTAGAAACGATTACCACGCGGTTCCAGTTGTTGTTGTCAGCGTATGGTTGCTCTTCAACACCTACTGCTTCAACTTCCATCTGGCTTTCGTCTACACCGTAGTTAGCCAAGATAGTCTTAACGGCGTTAGCGCGGCGCTCAGAAAGTTTCTTGTTGTAGTCAGCAGTACCAGTTCTCTTGTCTGCGTAACCCTTGATGACAATCTTAGTATCCTTGTTAGCCTTCAAGTTTTGTGCTACGTCGTAGAGAGTTGCTTTGTCGTTGTCAGAAACTGTTGCTGAGTTGAATTTGAAGCGAACTGCTGGGTTGGCGAGTGCGTTGCTTACAGTTGTAGGCTCTGCTTCCTTAACCTCTGGGCATGGGAGTTGTGCCTGAGCAGCGCGGAGTTGTGCTTCAGTGTCAGCAAGGTTGCTGCGGAGGTCGTTGATGCGGTTGTTGAGTTCGCGGATTTGACCTGAGCAATCGTAAGGCACGTATTTTGTTACGTGACGGCCTTCCTTGCCAAGGTTGATCTGCAAGCCACCAGTCAACGAGAAGACTGGGTCAACACCTGTCTTCCAAGAGATGTTGTTGATGTTGTCTGCAGTACCAGTCATGCGAGCGTCGATATAAAGGTCTACGCGCTTGCTGCAACGGAAACGGAATTGGAGACCGAAGTTTGCGTTGAGTGCATATTGGTGGTCCATAACTGTACCGTCGTTGTCATAGATGTTGCCTGCTACGCTATAGTCCCAAGCGTAAGAAGCGCCGACACCCAAGTAAGGGATGATGCTGAACACGCGCTTGTCGTTTACACCACCGAGGCTGTTGAACATATCCCAAGTGATTTCAAGGTTCAAGTTAGCGTATTTGCCTTTGTGCCATTGGTTGCCGTTTTCCCAGTGCATTGCGCCGCCCTGACCACGGAAACGGAATCCGAAGTAAGGAGAGAACCAGTGACCTACACCTACTTCATACAATGCTGTAGTTTTGTCGAGGTCGAAGTTGCTGTCGTTTGCATTCTTCTCGAAGATTGGCATTTGTGCACCAGCACCGAGTTGGATGTACCAGTTGTCGCGCCATGAGTGTGTGTAGATGTCTTTTGTTGGAGGAACGTTAGTGTAGTCAGCCTCCTGAGCGTTAACAGCTGGCACCATCATGAGGGCAGCAGCTGCCAAGATTGAAAAAGAGAAAAATTTCTTCATAATCAATTTAGTTATTTTTGTAAATATTTTAATTTCCAAACGTTTTGGTCTACAAAATTACTACTTAATTTTTTATTCTACAACAAACCTATTTAAGATTTTGTTCACTATTTTTTCTGAAAAAATAGTTTTCTCATCAATTTTTTTATTCGTGTCTTATTATAGGAGTATTTGGCGGGAATTACTACACGGTTAGGATGATGTTGCGCTCGTCGGCGATGCGGCGCAGATTGAGTATCGCGTAGCGCATGCGTCCGAGGGCGGTGTTGATGCTCACTCCAGTGGCTTCAGCAATTTCCTTGAAACTGAGGTTCATGTAGTAGCGCATTTCAAGCACTTCCCGCTGCAGGTCGGGGAGAGCGTTGACAAGGCTGCGCACGTCCTTGAGTATTTGATGCCTCACGAGCGTGTCCTCGATAGTGTCTTCGCTGAGTTCTTTGCGGTTGAGAATGTCAATCTCTTCGTTGTCGCTCGACACCTGCGCCAGTTGCTTTTCCTGACGGTAGTGGTCGATGATCAAGTTGTGGGCTATTCGCATAATCCATGCCAAGAACTTTCCGTTTTCGGTGTAGCGCCCTTGGTTTATGGTGACAATGGCCTTTACAAACGTTTCTTGAAACAAGTCGTCTGCAATGTCTTTGTCCTTTACAATGTTGACAATGTAGGCGAAAATCCTATTCTGATGGCGTTGCAACAACTCATCAAATGCGGCGTTTTCTCCAGTTGCATACAGCGAGACTAATTTCTCGTCTGACAGCATTTTAATATCTTCCATTAATCAATATTTTGGTAATAACGAGTAATGTAGATTCGATAGGCAATTTCGTTTATAGGTTTATTCAGAATAGTTTATATTTTGCAAATATAGGTTCTTTTGTAATAAAAAGAAAATTTTGCGCAAATTTTTTGATTTTTCACACAAGAAAACAGAAAAAACAGCGTTCACCGCCCACGCAATCGG
>CAVEIP010000179.1:0-2238 GCA_963615935.1 [Ruminococcus] lactaris
AGCCCTCGGTCTACGTCATGACGGTTAAGGTGCCCGAAGATGTCGATGTTCTGCTGGCAATTTTTCAACGGGAATTCGATGCTTAACGTATAACTGTCGCTTTTCGAGAAAGCACGGTTTTCAACCACATACTGCACATTGCTGCCAGACTTCACCACGGCAGTTTTGCCTCCGATTCTTACTTCCATTGACTTTTGGGTGATTTGTTTCTAATCAATTTTGCATACTCGTCCTGCGCCTGTTGGATACCAGTGTCGCCCGTTACGGTGTTGACCGTAACAAAAGGTTCGTTAAGCCTGCGGTTAAGGCGCCCAATCGCCGCAACGAGCGCCGTGTTGGCAAGTGCCGTTTGCTTGGCGCTTGTTTCGCTTGCCGTCGTGGTCTGCGTCACGATGGTCGGCGATATGCGCTGCACGTCAGCCATACGGAGAGACCCGATGGTGTTAGTGCGCTGAGCATACTCCAACGCATCAATCAGCGGGCGAGTCTGCGGAGAGTTAACCAGTTCTTGCGATGCAACCCATTCCCCAGCATGCACGATGCCGGCAGGCTCATACTTGCCGCCAGGGCGAGTAAAACCACCTTCAGCATAGCCCGTAGCGTCGGCAGCCTTTTGCTGCTTCTTCAATAGGGCGATTTGTACAGCGCCCTGGGCTGTAGCGATGGCGGTGAACAAAGGTATCATCCACAAAGCGGCAGGATAGCCAGCCTCCAAACCAGCGCCGACGGCGTAGAGCACGTTCTTCGCCGTTTGGGCAACAGCCTCGATAACCTTCATCTTGAACTGCTTCTTTGAAGCCTTATTCTTTGATTTGGCTATTTCTTCATCCCTTTGCTTTTCGAGTTGTTTCACCTTGTAACTGTTGCCCTCTGCGAGTTCAATCTCTTTCGTGTATCGTGATTCAATGGCTGCCTGTTCAATCTGGGCGTTCGCCTGAATAAATTCGCTGGCGGTGGACATCATGCCGCTCAGGGTGCTTGTGCCAGCCGTGACTACACTCGCAAGAGCCTCAGCGCCAGCACCTGCCTTAGCAAGTACGCCGTCGAGTCCTTCGCCCCATTTTGCTGTATCGCTTTGGCAAATGCCCATGAAGTTTGTCCACAAACTTTGCAGGTTGGTCAGTTGGCCGAGAGTCGAGTCTCCGAGCATCGATGTTTGACTATCCGCCAACGCTGCCTTCTTCGCTTCAGCGTATTCCTTTTCGGTGATGATGCCGTCCTTCAGTTCTTGGTTGAGTTTTTCGAGAGTCTCCCGATATTTGTTGGCGGCGGAGGCTGCCGACTGCTGCGCTTCTGATGAGAGTTTAAGCACTTCGGACATCTGTGTGCGGAGTTTGTCAAAAATAGCGTCGGCCTCCTCTTGCGAGAGGTTCCCGTCAGTAACCATTTGCCCGAGGATGGTTTTGGCAGTAACCAGTTGGTCAGACTTGTCTTTATTGCCAGCCATCCCCTTCTCGATAGCGTTGCGCATATCGATGAACTTCCGCTGCTTGTCGAGTTTGTCGTCGAGGAGTTTGTCAGTAATCTCCCGTTCCACGTCGGCGCGCTCCTTCGACCCTTCCGCATAGATGTTCTTAAGTTTCTTCAAGTAGTCTTGTTCAGCGCGGAAGAGAGCCTCCTTGTAGGCTTGTTCGGAGAGTTTATCGTCGGCGTATTGCTCTTTCAATTCGTTCTTCTTGTCGGCATAAGCGGTTTTTGCTTCAGCGACAAGAGCGTCTTGATGGTCTTTCTCTGCTTTTTCTGCTGCCTTATCTGCTTCCTCCTGTTCTTTTCGCTCCTGCTCGATTTGGGTTTTGAGCAACGACAAGCGCTCCGAGGTGGACAAATCTTGGCGCTCGAGTTTTTTCTTGAGCAATTCTTTGTCGATTCTATCCAACTCGTCGCAATATTCCTGGTAGTCTATCAGACCATTGCTGCGGGATGTTGCCGCCTTGAGGCGCTCCTGCTCTGCCCAGCCTTCCTCTGCGGCGAACTTATCGGCTGAAGTTTTTCCACCTCCAGACGAGGAGGTTGCTGGTGATGTTGTCGTAGACGCTTCGGCTGCGGAGGTGCCGCCTTGCGTTGTATCTGAGATTTGCACGCCGTATTTTTCTGCAAGTTGAGCGTTAGCCTTATTAAGGTCGCGGAGGTCTCGCTTTGTCTTGTGAATCTTTTTATTTATGTCAGCCCAACTATCGTAGGCGGCATTTTCGGCCTTAATTGCTTTCCCCATGGCGTCGCTTTTCTCTTGTACCGTAG
>CAVEIP010000180.1:0-2238 GCA_963615935.1 [Ruminococcus] lactaris
GGACTAATTATACCAAAGAATTACAAGTTGAAGTTATTGCCTGAAACGACTGAGATTGCCATCAAATTTACAAAAGAGGCTTTTCAGGATCGGCTATCAAAGAAATTGAATTTGAGACGTGTAACTGCTCCTCTATTCGTCCTTTCCGGCACAGGTCTGAATGACGACTTAAATGGCGTTGAGCATGCCGTTGGATTTGATATTACATCAATGAACAATCAACATGCTGAAGTCGTGCACTCTCTTGCAAAATGGAAACGTGCAAAACTTGCAGACTATGGTATTGCCCCAGGTTTTGGCATCTACACGGATATGAATGCCATCCGCACATCGGAAGACCTCGACAATATCCATTCCCTATATGTTGACCAATGGGATTGGGAAAAGACAATAACAGAAAACGACCGTACCCTCGCATATTTAAAAACAACAGTCCAAAAGATTTATGCAGCTGTAAGAGAAACAGAATGGCTTATCTACGAGCAATTTCCACACATCACGCCAGTGTTGCCAGAGGAGATTAAATTTATCCATTCACAGCAACTACTTGATATGTATCCCGATTTGTCAGCCAAAGAAAGAGAACTAGAAATTACAAAGAAGTTTAAGGCTGTATTTATCATTGGCATTGGTGCTGATTTGACAAATGGAGAACCGCATGATGGCAGAGCTCCTGACTACGACGACTGGATTACCAAGAACAGCGATGGCTACAAAGGCTTGAACGGTGACATTATGCTTTGGGACGAAGTCCTCGGCATTCCATTTGAATTGTCATCGATGGGCATCAGAGTCAGTCCAAATTCCTTACGCAGACAACTTAAAGTTCGCAATTGTCCCGAAAGAGAGAATCTCAAGTTCCATACAGCATTGCTCAATGGCGAACTTCCCTATTCAATCGGTGGCGGTATCGGACAAAGCCGCTTGTGCATGTTCCTTTTGCAGAAAGCGCATATTGGAGAAGTTCAGTCAAGCATTTGGCCTAATGAGCACATTGAAGAATGCCGAAAACACGACATTTTTTTGATGTAGATACTAGCAAATTCCTCTTTAAATCAAATAAAAACAGTGAAGAGAAACCTTATAAAAGGTAAATCCCTTCACTGTTTTTCGTTGGTACACTATATGAATATACTGACCGAGCCAACGTTTATTGCGGCCTTAACTGAATAGCGAACGGAAGACCTCTTCCACTCTTGATACCTGTTTGACTTCTATCTTAAATTTTGATATATCGATTCCTTTTAGATTATTATGAGGCACATAAATCGTCTGAAATCCGAGTTTTGCAGCTTCGGCAATCCGTTGTTCTATCCGTGTCACTGATCGAATTTCGCCAGACAAGCCGACTTCGCCAGCAAGACAAATTGTCTTGGCTATTGGCATATCTACATTAGACGAAAGGATGGAACTGATTATCGCCAAATCCAGTGCAGGATCGTTAACCTTAAAACCGCCAGCAATATTGAGGAACACATCCTTCATAGCCAGCTTAAATCCGACGCGCTTCTCAAGCACCGCCAGCAACATATTCATTCGTTTTGAGTCAAATCCCGTTACAGAGCGCTGAGCAGTGCCATAGGCAGCCGTGCTGACCAATGCCTGCGATTCAACGAGTAAGGGGCGAGCACCTTCTATCGTGACACCGATTGCCGTTCCCGAGAGTTCATCGTCATTTTCCGAAAGAAGTAGCTCCGAGGGATTAATCACTTCGCGCAGACCGACTTGTGTCATCTCGTAGATTCCCATTTCGGACGTGCTTCCAAAACGGTTCTTGATGGATCGTAACAACCGATACATATAATGGCGATCGCCTTCAAACTGAAGTACTGCATCAACGATGTGCTCCAGGACCTTTGGTCCAGCAATGCTTCCCTCTTTGTTGATATGCCCAATCAGGATTACAGGCGTGCCACTCTCTTTTGCATATTTCAGCAAAGATGCAGCACATTCCCTCACTTGGCTAACGCTACCAGCTGCCGACTCCAAATTTTCGGATGCGATAGTCTGAATTGAGTCGATAACGACAATTCCAGGAGAACTATTGTCGATATGTTGAAATATCTTCTCTAACGAAGTTTCGCAAACAATATAGCATTCTCCCCCATCAGCACCGAGTCGGTCTGCCCGCATCTTAAGTTGTTGTGCACTTTCCTCGCCAGAGACATACAACACCTTTCTGCCCCTTATTCGGATTACGTTCTGCAGTACCAAGGTGGATTTACCTATGCCAGGTTC
>CAVEIP010000181.1:0-2236 GCA_963615935.1 [Ruminococcus] lactaris
TAAAGCTATATTCTAAAGAGCTAATATCTTACTCTTCGACCGCGGCTTGCGCCGCAGCAACGCGGGCGATAGGCACGCGGAATGGAGAGCATGATACGTAGTTCATGCCTAATTTAGCACAGAATTTTACAGATGATGGCTCGCCTCCGTGTTCACCGCAAATGCCGACTTTGAGGTTGGCTTTTGTTGAACGGCCTTTCTTTGTGCCCATTTCAACGAGTTGTCCAACGCCTTCTTGGTCGAGGACTTCGAATGGATCAGTTTTGATAATGCCCAATTCTTTGTAGAATTTGAGGAATTTAGGAGCATCGTCACGAGAATAACCAAATGTCATTTGGGTTAAGTCGTTCGTTCCAAATGAGAAGAAGTCTGCGTATTCAGCAATCTTGTCGGCAACTAGAGCAGCGCGGGGCACTTCAATCATTGTTCCGATTTTGTATGCAACTGATGTTCCTCTTTCTTCGAATACCTTATTGGCTGTGCGACGAATGATTTCGCTTTGCATTTCAAGTTCCTTCACTACGCCTACCAATGGCACCATGATTTCAGGATGCACATCTATGCCTTTTTCTTTACAGTCAATGGCTGCTTCAATGATTGCGCGAGCTTGCATCTCTGTGATTTCAGGATAGGTGTTACCCAATCGGCAACCACGATGACCAAGCATTGGGTTGAATTCTTCGAGTGCGTCGCATTTGCTCTTTACTTCTTCAACGGTGATGCCCATTTCGTTTGCCAATTCCTTTTGAGTGGCAAGCTGATGAGGAACAAACTCATGCAAAGGTGGGTCAAGAAGACGGATTGTAACACCGAGACCATCCATTGCTTCAAAGATTCCGTGGAAGTCAGAACGTTGGATAGGCAACAATTTGTCAAGGGCAGCACGACGGCCTTCAGTTGTGTTCGCAAGAATCATTTCGCGCATGGCCTTGATGCGGTCACCTTCGAAGAACATATGTTCTGTGCGGCAAAGACCGATACCTTTAGCTCCGAATTTACGGGCAACGAGGGCGTCGCGAGGTGAGTCGGCATTGGTGCGTACGTCGACCTTTGTATACTTTTCAGCAAGATTCATGATGGCAGCAAAGTCGCCAGAGAGTTCTGCATCAACGGTCGGCACTTGGCCATCATAAACATCGCCAGTGGAACCATTGAGTGAAATCCAGTCGCCTTCTTTATAAGTTTTGCCATTCATGATGACAGTTTTTTCTTTATAGTCAACCTTGATTTCACCAGCACCAGAAACGCAACATTTTCCCATACCGCGGGCTACAACAGCTGCGTGAGAAGTCATACCACCACGAGCAGTCAAGATGCCTTGTGCAACCGACATACCCCGAAGGTCTTCTGGAGAGGTTTCGATGCGAACCATGATGACTTTCTTCTTTTGCTCAGCCCATGCTTCGGCATCATCGGCGAAGAATACAATTTGACCAGTTGCTGCGCCGGGTGAAGCTGGTAGACCTTTCGCTACAGTCTTTGCTCGCTTTAGGTCATCTTTGTCGAATACAGGGTGGAGCAACTCGTCAAGTTTTTGCGGCTCCATACGGCGAAGTACAGTCTTTTCATCGATTTCACCAGCGCGAAGAAGATCCATTGCAATTTTAACCATTGCAGCACCAGTTCGTTTGCCATTACGAGTTTGGAGCAACCAGAGTTTATTGTCTTGGATAGTAAACTCAAGATCCTGCATATCCGTGAAGTAGTCCTCGAGTTTCTGCTGTGTTTCAATGAGCTGTTTTGCGCACTCAGGCATAGACTCTTCCAAAGAAGGATATTTGCTTGCTCGTTCTTCCTCTGAAATTCCTTGAAGAGCAGCCCAACGGCGAGAGCCTTCGATAGTGATTTGTTGTGGAGTGCGGACACCAGCCACAACGTCTTCGCCTTGAGCATTGATGAGGTATTCACCATTAAAGATGTCTTCTCCTGTAGCGGCGTCACGGGTAAATGCCACACCCGTAGCAGAAGTGTTACCCATATTGCCATAAACCATAGCCTGTACGTTGACTGCGGTGCCCCATTCTTCTGGGATTTGGTTCATTCGGCGATAAAGGATTGCGCGCTCGTTCATCCAGCTGTCGAACACAGCGTAGATTGCTCCCCAAAGTTGTTCCCAAGCAGATTCTGGGAAATCTTTGCCAGTAGATTTCTTTACGGCAGCCTTAAATTTAACAACGAGGCCTTTGAGATCATCAACTGTCAACTCAGTGTCGTGCTTAACGCCTTTTTCTTCCTT
>CAVEIP010000182.1:0-2235 GCA_963615935.1 [Ruminococcus] lactaris
GTCGGACGAGTTACCAATCCGTTCGTCCTTCAGAGATTCTTTGACTACGTCTATTTTGCCGTAGGTCGTGGTCACGGTGTGGTTGAACACATCGACTATCGGCGAGAACTTCTGCCACTGGAAATTGGCGCCATAGCGCAGTGTCTGGCTGGCGGTTATGTTGTGAGTAAAGTCGACTTTGGTAGTGAGGTCACCGATTGTGGAGTGGTATTTGGCATAGGAGCTGGCATCAAGCACGCGAGTTTTGTGGGTTTCGCCGGTTTCGTCGGATTTCGACGACCAGAGTTTGTGGTCGGTTTGTTCCTGCCCGAGGAAATAGTTGTAGCGGCTATAGCCTGCCGAGGCGGTCATCTGTATCTTTGAGTTGAACGAGTGAATCCACGACAGGCCGCCCACGATGTTTCCCCAGTGGGTGTTGGTGCAGCTTTCCGATGTCATGTTGTAGTAGCTTGTGGTCATAATCCACTTGTTGTAGCTTTGTTTTGCTATTGTCTGGCTCGTAGGGGCTATATCGTCCTTGTCGTTGCCTATGTAGAATGTTGCCGACAGGCGGTCGCGGGAGGAAAACCTGTGCGCCAGTCGCGCCGTGATGTCGTAGTAGTTGAGGTTGATATAAGGATTGAGCACTTCCTGGTTGTCGATGATGCGCTTCATTGTGGGCACGACAAGGGCATTCAAGTAGGAGGCGCGGCCGGAGATGCTGAATGATGTGTGGCCTTTCCATATCGGGCCTTCGGCATGGATGGCCGACGACATCACGCCAGCGGTGAGCGAGCCGTGGTAGCGTTCGAAATCGCCGTCCTTTAGCGCTATGTCGACCACGCTCGACAGCCGGGATCCGTAGCGGGCGGGGAAGCCGCCCTTGTACACAGTTACATCGCCAACCATCTCTGGGTTGAACACCGACACGAAGCCTTTAAGGTGCTCGGCATTGTAGATGTTGAAGCCGTCGAGGGTGATTTGGTTCTGGTCGTAGTTGCCGCCTCTCACATATATGCCCGCTGTACCGTCGTTGCCCGACTGGATGCCTGGCAGCGTTTGCAGTGCCTTCAGCACGTCGACCTCACCGAGTGTAGCTGGCACCGACTTGATTTGGCGGACTGTCAAGGCGTTGGCACTCATCTATGAGGAGCGCAGTCCCAACTCCGACGGAGCGTAGACCGTGACGTCGCGCAACTTGTTGTCGCGGTTCATTTTGACATCGACTTGCTTGTTGCCATCGGCTTTTATCTTGAATGAATATGTTTGATAACTAACGTAACTAACTTTTATGTCGAGCGATTCGCCTGTGAGCGGATGCAGTTCGAAGTATCCCGCATTGTCAGTGACCTGGCCGTAACGATTGTCGCTTGAATATATGCTTGCCCCAACAAGAACTTCCCCTGTGTCGGCATCGGTCACAGTACCGCTGATCGTCGCAGTCTGAGCCCTGCACACCACCGTCGCAAAAATGAGGAGAATTAGAATTGATGTTTTTCTAAGCATGCTTTTTTAAGATAAAAGTTTATAAAATGAGTATGGTTAAAAATTTTTTATAAAGATAAAGTATTATTCTTTAATTTTCAAAATTTTAGCACTGTACCGAGTTGTGGTACAGTGTGATGGTAATTTTGCTGCCATAGAAAAGAATTTATCTAATATTATGTCTGCATACAATCGTTTAGGACTCTTCCTCAAACGCATGAAACAGGCTTTTTTGCCAAAATACAGAAAATGGGGAGACTGATAATTATTGCGTCTGCGACTGCTTTTACACACATCTTTTCGGCAGTTGTGGACGCAATTTTTCTACTTACTAAAAGGTCAGGAATAAAAAAGGTAAGTACGCCACCGTACCCTTCCAAGCAACGACACCCATGTAGCGCCACTTACAGGGCGCAAGTTGCTGTGTGTCAGTGTTCCCCAGGCTGAAGCCATGGGGTTTTTATCTGTAGCGTCCCGACGGGACGCTTTGGACAAGTTGCAAAATGAAGTTGGAGAGTCCTTCGTAAATCGTAACACGCTTGTCTATGCTGAGTCAATTAACGCTAAAATACTCTTATTTGGTAAATTTCGGTTTATAATTTGGTTAATGCGAAATTCTACTATATATTTGTGCTGCAATTATCTAACATTTAAATAAATCTATATTCATGATGTTTAAGCGCATTGCTATAACTCTAACTCTCCTAATGTCGTTGACGCTGCCGGCGTTGGCATCAAACTCTATTCTCGACAGTCTTGACTACTATATCG
>CAVEIP010000183.1:0-1296 GCA_963615935.1 [Ruminococcus] lactaris
GAATACAAGGAGACCAAACTATCACCAAGAGGACAAGCTGTAAAAAACTACTAAACCCGTAACAGAGACACCACCGATAGAAATCAAAATATGATAATAAAATTCTCAAATTCGGAAGGCACAAAGCAAAATAGGACAACAAAGAATATGCGAGTGAACAGAATCTGGACCTTTTGCGCAGTATTAACATTCATATTTGCGACAGCTATAAGCGTGAGCAGTTGCAACGGACGCGACAACGGAGGCGGCAACGGAATTGGTAAAAAAAGTTGTACAGGAGGCAGCACCAACGTCAGTGACCATACACCAACTGACTACAAGTTATACATCGAAAACTCGAGCAGCATGGACGGCTTCTTCAACAATGAAGGTGGCGCAAAAGATGCGAGGCTTACACTTTATCGCCTCACTCAGGAACTGAAATGCAGTGAGCTATTCTTTATCAACAAAATAAAGATTCCAGCAGAGAGCGATGCGGAAGACGTCCTAAAAGACATGAGCCTTGACGAGTTCAAGAAATATGGCAACAAGGGTAACAGGAAAGAATCTGACCTTGCGAGCCTACTCCAGAAAGTAGTGAATGAGACGCCAAAAGACGGGAAAGTATCCCTTGTGGCCTCCGATTTCATATTTAGCCCCTCCAAGTCCAATGCAAGCACTGACCTCGGACCTGATGCTCAGCGAAGTACAATTACTAAAATCTTCGAGGGGAAAGGGTTGAGTGTCGCCATATTAAAAACCTCAGCGCAATTCAAAGGAGAATTCTTCACAGGACACTTCGAAAAGGTCGGTAAAGAATGGAAAGAGTCACACTACGCTATTTCGCAGAAACGCCCACTTTACATTTGGGCTATCGGTGGTAGTAATGGTATCCGCGAATTAATCAACAATGATAAGCTTTCCGATTTCGGAGTTGAAAATATTGCCGTACTTACACCAACTGGACAAACAATAAAAAGCAGGTTAGAAACAAGCAAAAGCCGACAATACGACATAGACAGGCGAGACAATCACCATGCCATAAATGCTCAAGTTGGAGGACGAGGCGGCGCACTCGATCTTAAAATATGGGCAGACCTAAGCGCAATTGCACTACCAGCAAACTACAAGTCGGACGCATCGAACTACGAGACGACCAACCCGAACTTCATAGTGACGGACGTCAGAGCCGACGGCGAGGGCATTTGCCACATAAATGTTAAGTCAAGCGCAATGAAATCAGGAGACCTAACAGTAAACCTCAAAGCGCAGTTGCCGTCATGGATAAGCGACTGCAGTATGCCAGGAGGCGATTGG
>CAVEIP010000183.1:1306-2196 GCA_963615935.1 [Ruminococcus] lactaris
GGATATTCGAGAGAACGGCAACGCCCAGCGCACCTACGGGTTCAAGCCACTCGTTGATGGCGTTATGGATGCAATGACAGCAAGAGGAGGCTACAATTATACGACAATCACCATAAAAATAAATTAAAGAGATGGATAGCTTTTTTTGCTCAACCTTCTACACATGGCTTAGCGGACTTTGCGGAAACGACCTTGACTACTACTTGGCAGGTTATAACGCTGAGACGGGGAATTTTTTTGAATTCGGACAGACGAGTTATGTATTCTTGGGTACATGGATGCTGATAATCAGTTTCGCAACGTGCGCCATTTACTACTATTCACCATTCACCAATAGCCCTACATTTAACCGCGGATGGCATTGGGCGCTGATTGGCGGCATCGGCTCTATCATCAACATGATAGTCGGAACGGTCAGCTGCAACAATGCAGTTGTGACTGGCGACGTGGCTCGCGCTCTGCAGATAACAGACGAAGCACAGATGCCATCGTTCGGCAACTGCATTGGCTTTGGCCTTGAAAATTTCATCTGGTCGTTCATCGCATATTTTATTTTTTCCTTCATAATCAAGTGGTGGAGCACGAACTGCAAGCGTACGCCATTTTGTTAGTGTGGAACAGACACAACGGCAAAACATAGAAAATGTCAAAACTATACGTATTCGCCATAGGAGGCACAGGATCCCGAGTTTTACGCTCACTGACAATGCTGTTGGCAGCCTCGGTCAAATCAAGCTGTAACGAGATTGTTCCTATTATAATAGACCCTGACCAAGCGGGTGGAGACATGACACGCACTGTTGACCTTATGAAAAGGTATAACAGGATACGCGACGAGCTACACTTCACAGACTCGGCAAAGAACCATTTTTTTGAGACCAGCCTAACCC
>CAVEIP010000184.1:0-2167 GCA_963615935.1 [Ruminococcus] lactaris
CAGAATATACAAATAATGAAAGTGGGCGCCTCGTAGATGGCGCAATACTTAAAACCCCACGGCTTTAGCCTGGGGCCAGGATACTCAACAAATATTTGCGTGCTGTAAGTACGCCACCGCACTATCTCCAAGCAGCCTCTGCCCTATAGCGCCACTTACAGGGCGCAAGTCACTGTATATCTGCCGCCCAGGCTGAAGCCTGGGGTTATCAACACAACACCTCTACGAGGTGTTCTCCCTCTCATTTAACGTTTTTTCGTGCACCTTTTATTTCTGCATACCCAGTAAAATATCAAAAGCACCGCCCAAGGTAAGCCATGGGCAGTGCTTTTATTATGAATAGGAGAACTAATATCCTTTTAGTTTTTGTTGGCACGCTTGCGCTCTGTCTCATCGAGGATGATTTTGCGCATACGCATATGGTTTGGAGTAACCTCAACATACTCGTCGGCCTTGATGTATTCAAGAGCCTCCTCAAGACTGAACACTACCGGCGGAATGATTCTCGCCTTGTCGTCGGCACCCGAAGCACGCATATTGGTGAGTTTCTTCGACTTAGTCACGTTGACCACGATATCGTTGTCCTTTGCGTTTTCGCCAACCACCTGACCAGCATAAACCTCTTCCTGCGGGAAGATGAAGAAGCGGCCACGGTCCTGAAGTTTGTCGATGGCATAAGCATAGGCTGTGCCCGACTCCATTGCGATGAGCGAACCGTTGGTGCGGCGCTCGATGTCGCCTTTCCAAGGCTGATACTCAAGGAACTGGTGACTCATAATGGCCTCGCCTGCCGATGCTGTAAGCACATTGGTGCGCAGACCTATGATGCCGCGCGACGGGATGTGGAACTCCATCTGAATGCGGTCGTTCTGTGTGTTCATCGACACGAGTTCTCCGCGGCGGCGGGTAACCATATCGATTATCTTGCTTGAATACTCTTCCGGCACGTTGACTGTCATCAACTCGATAGGCTCGCATTTCTGACCGTCAATTTCCTTGATGATTACCTGTGGCTGACCGACCTGCAATTCGTAGCCCTCGCGACGCATAGTCTCAATGAGCACCGACAAGTGGAGCACACCACGGCCGAACACTGTCCATACGTCTTCGTGCGGATCCTTCTTCACGCGGAGAGCGAGGTTCTTGTCGAGTTCGCGTTCCAGGCGGTCTGCAATGTGGCGGGAAGTGACAAACTTGCCGTCCTTGCCGAAGAATGGAGAATCGTTGATTGTGAAAATCATCGACATTGTAGGCTCGTCGATTGCAATGCGCTCAAGTGGCTCTGGATTGACTGCGTCGGTAACGGTGTCGCCGATTTCGAAACCTTCGATACCTACAAGAGCACAGATGTCGCCACTCTGCACGCTCTGCACCTTACGGCGTCCCATACCCTCAAACACGTGCAGTTCCTTGATGCGTTGACGCACCACGCTGCCGTCCTTCTTGCAAAGACCTATATCCATGCCCTCACGGAGTTCACCGCGATGCACGCGGCCGATGGCGATACGACCAACATACGAAGAGTAGTCCAACGATGTGATAAGCATTTGTGGAGTACCCTCAAGCACCTGTGGCTCTGGGATGTATTTGATAATAGCGTCGAGAAGCGGGATAATGTTGTCGGTTGGTTTCTGCCAATCTTCGCTCATCCAGCCTTGCTTTGCCGAGCCATAGATTGTAGGGAAGTCGAGTTGCTCTTCTGTTGCGTCGAGGTTAAACATCAAGTCGAACACCATCTCGTTGACTTCGTCAGGACGGCAATTTGGCTTGTCCACCTTGTTAATGACTACAACTGGCTTGAGCCCCATCTGGATGGCCTTTTGGAGCACGAAGCGAGTCTGCGGCATCGGACCCTCAAAAGCATCGACAAGGAGGAGACATCC
The DNA here is from genome assembly GCA_963615935.1 of [Ruminococcus] lactaris. GTDB lineage: Bacteria > Bacteroidota > Bacteroidia > Bacteroidales > Muribaculaceae > Limisoma. Next base: position 1,884 of record CAVEIP010000184.1, read on the forward strand.
GTCGGCCATGTTGAGCACACGCTCCACCTCGCCACCGAAATCGGAGTGTCCCGGAGTGTCGATAATATTGATTTTGTAACCGTTATAGTTGATTGAAACGTTCTTTGAAAGAATTGTGATGCCACGCTCGCGCTCAAGGTCATTGTTGTCGAGCATCAATTCGCCTGTTGATTGGTTGTCGCGGAAAAGATGACCCGCGAGCAACATTTTGTCCACCAATGTAGTTTTACCATGGTCGACATGGGCTATGATGGCAATGTTTCTGATTTTCTGCATATAAACTA
>CAVEIP010000185.1:0-2148 GCA_963615935.1 [Ruminococcus] lactaris
CCTAAAATTATGGTAAAGAAGAAACAAATAAAACCAATTTGTCAGTACAAAACTGACTATATGTCAGCCTCGGCACTCGGGCTAAATAATCGCTGGCACTTTGGCACGCGATTTGTTAATCAGAGAGTGCCGAGCTCGCAAAGAGCAAGGCAAAGCAAACTTGATTAATAACAATAAAAAAATATAGAATCATGGGTAAAATCATTGGTATAGACTTAGGTACTACGAACTCTTGCGTAGCAGTTCTCGAGGGTAAAGACCCTGTAGTTATCCCTAACAGCGAAGGTCGCAACACAACACCTTCAATCGTTGCCTTCATCGACGGCGGCGAAAGAAAAATCGGTGATCCTGCAAAACGTCAGGCAATCACCAACCCAACACGCACGGTGTTCTCCATCAAGCGTTTCATGGGTGAAACATACGACCGCGTGCAGAAGGAAATCGCCCGCGTACCTTACAAAGTGGCTCAAGGCGACAACAACACTCCGCGTGTAGACATCGATGGCCGTCAGTACACTCCACAGGAAATCTCGGCAATGATTCTTCAAAAGATGAAGAAAACCGCTGAGGACTATCTCGGACAGACTGTAACGGAAGCCGTAATCACAGTGCCAGCCTACTTCAACGACTCCCAGCGTCAGGCTACTAAGGAAGCCGGCGAAATTGCAGGCCTCAACGTTCGCCGTATCGTCAACGAGCCTACAGCAGCAGCGCTTGCCTACGGTTTGGACAAGAGCCAGAGCGACAAGAAGATTGCCGTGTTCGACCTCGGTGGCGGTACATTCGATATCTCAATCCTTGAATTGGGCGACGGTGTGTTTGAAGTGAAATCTACAAACGGCGATACTCACCTCGGTGGCGATGACTTCGACCACAAGATTATCGACTGGTTGGCTGACGAATTCAAGAACGACGAAGGCGTTGACCTCCGTCAAGACCCAATGGCATTGCAACGCTTGAAAGAGGCTGCAGAAAAAGCCAAAATCGAATTGTCAAGCTCTACTTCGACAGAAATCAACTTGCCATACATCATGCCGGTAAACGGTGTGCCTAAACACTTGGTAAAGACTTTGACCCGCGCTAAGTTCGAGCAACTTTGCGACAGCCTTATTCAGGCAACAATCGTTCCTTGCCAGCAGGCATTGAAAGACGCCGGTCTTACAGCAGCCGACATCGACGACGTGATCCTCGTGGGTGGTTCAACACGTATCCCAGCCGTACAGGAAATCGTTCAAAAATTCTTCGGCAAGGCTCCTTCGAAGGGCGTTAACCCAGACGAGGTGGTAGCCGTAGGTGCTGCAATCCAGGGCGGTGTGCTCAGCGGTGATGTTAAGGACGTGCTTCTTCTCGACGTAGTTCCATTGTCGGTCGGCATCGAGACTCTCGGTGGCGTGATGACAAAACTTATCGAGGCCAACACAACCATCCCTACCCGCAAGAGCGAAACATTCTCAACTGCTGCCGACAATCAGCCATCAGTTGAAATCAACGTGCTCCAGGGTGAGCGTCCAATGGCCCGCGACGACAAATCGCTCGGTCGTTTCCACCTCGACGGCATCGCTCCCGCCCCACGTGGCATACCGCAAATCGAAGTTACATTTGAGATTGACGCAAACGGCATCCTCAACGTGTCGGCAAAGGACAAAGCAACAGGCAAAGAGCAAAGCATCCGCATCGAGGCTTCGAGTGGCTTGAGCGACGAAGAGATCAAGCGTATGAAGGACGAGGCAGCAGCCAATGCCGCTTCCGACGCCAAAGAGAAAGAGCGCGCCGACAAAATCAACAAGGCCGATGCTGTAATCTTCCAAACTGAGAAACAGTTGAAGGAACTTGGCGACAAATTCCCTGCCGACAAACGCGCCACAGTGGAGCAAGCGCTCAACGAACTTAAGGAAATCCACAAGGCTCAGAACATCGACGCTATCGACCCAGCCATTGAAAAGTTGAACACTGCATTGCAGACAGCCGCACAGGACATCTACAACGCACAGCAACAAGCCGGCGGCGCAAACCCAGGCGCAGGTGCAGGATTCAACCCAGGTGCAGGCGCACAGCAGCAAGGCGGCAACACCGATGGCAACACCGTCCAAGACGCCGACTTTGAGGAGGTGAAGTAAGTACGGATAGACATCAATAGCAATAAATAGA
>CAVEIP010000186.1:0-926 GCA_963615935.1 [Ruminococcus] lactaris
CACAAAGGTAGTCGAGCAATTTGTTGCTTCCTGCCACCATTGCAAGATTATAGCGGTCGCCTGGCCAAGGCATGTCAATATACCAAAGATTGTCTTCTGGAACAAAGACGAAGCTCAATTGATACGCTTTTTTTCGCAATCCCATGATACCTTTTGCAAACTTGGGAACTGTTTTTAATGCTTTAAAGAATTTGCTAAATGTTGTCATATAATTTTATTAAATACTTTGTTTGCAAAAGTAATGAAATAACCATAAATGCAAATCACTCATAATCAACGGTTTGTATATTCCAATAATTTTATTATGACGCGTAATATCTTTCCACTCAGCTTGCACTACTTTGGATAAGATAGGCGGCGCCTCGGATATGCAAAATTCAAGTAAACTTGTTTTGCACATCACTCAGCTTGCACTATCTTTGCAGGCAGAAAGAAAATCCTATGAAATCAGATATCGAAATAGCCCGTAGTGTGGCTATGGAGCGCATCGAGAAGGTGGCTGTGAAAGCAGGTATAAACCCCGATGACTTGGATCACTACGGCAAATATATTGCTAAACTTCCAATATCTCTCATCGATGAAGAGAAAGTAAAAAACAGCAAGTTGATTCTTGTCACAGCAATAACTGCTACAAAAGCTGGCATTGGCAAGACCACTGTTTCAGTTGGACTCGCATTGGGACTTAACCGAGTTGGCAAAAATGCAGCGGTTGCATTGCGAGAACCATCTTTGGGGCCGTGTTTCGGTCTTAAAGGAGGTGCAGCCGGTGGCGGTTATGCACAGGTTGTACCTATGGAAAAGATTAACTTGCATTTCACAGGCGATTTCCATGCCATCACATCGGCACACAATATGATTGCCGCATTGCTCGACAATTACATCTACCAGCATGAATCGGAAGGCTTTGCGCTGAAGACAGTGTTGTG
>CAVEIP010000186.1:936-2061 GCA_963615935.1 [Ruminococcus] lactaris
GGCGACGAGTTCTAGATGTGAACGACCGCGCTCTTCGCGACATTGTGATTGGTCTTGGGCCCCGCACTAATGGCGTTACTCGCCAAACAGGCTTCGACATTACTGCTGCATCTGAACTGATGGCAATAGTGTGTCTGGCAAAGGATCTCAGCGACCTCGAGCGCCGAATTGGCAACATATTGCTTGGTTTTACATACGACGACAAACCTTTCACCGTCAATGACCTTGGTGTTGCACCTGCCATTACCGTATTGCTCAAGGCTGCAATCAAGCCAAATCTTGTACAAACAATTGAGCATACCCCAGCTTTTATTCACGGAGGGCCTTTTGCCAATATTGCTCACGGATGCAATTCAATTGTGGCAACCAAGATGGCAATGTCGCACAGCGAGTATGTAATAACGGAGGCTGGATTCAGCGCAGACTTAGGTGCCGAAAAATTCTACGACATAAAATGTCGCAAAGCGAATCTTCAACCGCAACTGACCATTCTTGTTGCCACAGTGCAAGGTTTGAAAATTCAGGGAGGGATGGCATATGAATCCATAACCGATGAGAATCTTGACGCATTGAAGCGAGGATTTGAAAATTTAGACAAACATCTACGCAACATCCGCAAATTCGGGCAAACAGCAATCGTGGCAATCAACCGTTATGCCAGCGACACGGATGCCGAAATCGAAGCAATTGAAAACCATTGCAAGGATTTAAACATCGGATTTGCGATAAACAATGCATTTGTGGAAGGTGGAGCAGGTGCGACCGATTTGGCTCAACTTGTTGTAGACACTATTGAGAAGCATCCGTCAGCGCCATTAAAAATGGCATACGACGATGAAGACAGTATCGAGACCAAAATCTCAAAAGTGGCTACCGACATTTATGGCGCAACAAAAATCACATTCAGCGCACCGGCACGACGCATGATGCAGACAATCGAACGCATTGGCATGGGGAAATTCCCAGTATGCATAGCAAAGACCCAATACTCTTTCTCAACTGACCCCAAACGCATGGGCGCAGCAGATGGTTTTGAGTTGCCAATTAATGACATTGTAATCAATAGTGGTGCTGAAATGATTGTAGCAATTGCTGGAGATATCCTCCGCATGCCAGGGCTCCCGA